>JAEYQM010000030.1 GCA_023410025.1 Bacillota bacterium | reverse complement strand
ATCACCCAATATTGGGGGATAAAATATATGGTGAAGAAAGCAAAGAAAGCTTAAAATTACATTTTTATAATATTAAGTTTATTCATCCAAGAACATTAGATTTATTTAATTTTTCATGTGAAGATATAGATAAAATTAAATAAATCTTATAAATTAAAAATTTTATATTGAAAATGACTAAAAAAAATGATATAATTAATCAAATAATCTAGAAAAAAGGAAAAAAAGGAAAATAATGAAAGCTCAGAGTCCGAAGAAGAAAAAATTAGAAGAAAAAAGTTTGTTGCAAACAATTATTTGGCTTGTATCAATCGTTGCCTTATTATTAATTATTAGGGTGCCTAAAGATTTAAAAGCAGCTAATATATTGTTTTTTGTATTTTTAGTATTATTATTTATTCCTCCGACAGTATTATCAGCATATCACGTGCATAGATTTTTTAAAGCAAAATTAAAATTTAATAATATTTATATGTTGGTTCCTTTTTTTGGATTAAGCAGTTATATGTTTATTATATACTTTTACTTTTTAAACTCTTTAAAATTAACTGCTCAAAACATTTTGTCAATAGTTACATTTTCAATATTAGGATATAATGTTGTTGCTATTTTGATTTTAAAATATAAAAGAATGTATTCATTTAAAATACATTCTGTATTATTAGTTGTTGCATATATTCTATATATTGCATTATTACTTTTAAGTGTTTATTTAAGTTGGAATTATAGTGTTAAGTGGTAATCATTTTTTTAATAAGCCATAAATAGAAATAGTTTTAGTAATATTAGGTTCTAAGTTGTCAATTTTTATTTTTAACCTACTTTGATCTAATGAATAACTAACTATCTCTTCATTATCAATTAAAATTTTCTTTAATACAAATTTATCAAGAAATTGATCAAAAACATTAATATTGTTAGCCACCTCATTACCTACATTAGTAATGGTAATAGTTGTCTCAAAATCACGATTTGGGTAGATAATGCTACTCATTTTTTTATTACATAATACGCGGGCATACTTTTGGAAAATAGTTAATTCATTAGATGTAAATGAATAATCCTCATCACTTGTTCCAACTACTTTAGTAATTAGATTTTTGTTAATTTCAAGTAAATTATTTACTTTAGCTGAGTAACAGATATGAACAGTTTCTTTCTCATTTAAAAAATCAAGTTCAATAATTAATTTATCATCAACAGTTTTATAATTAAAATTATGTTCAATGTAAGAATAAATATTAACTAAACCTAGTAAAGCTTGTTCGGGTAATAAGTCAGTAATTACTAATTTTGTAGCCTTGTATGTACCTTGATTTGATAAAGAAATTGTATAATCAAGGATATCATCAGGTTTGAAAAATTCCTTATTAACCTTTTTGGAAGTTACGATATCAATTTCACGATATTCAAAAAAACAATAATTAGATGTTGTCTGGTTTTCAAACTGTTTCGCATCAACATCATAATTGTAATAGACAATAGATTTTGTATTCATATAAATCCCCCTTATAGAAAATTATATGAATGATAATGAAATTATATTAATATTATTGTCATTATCTTAAATTTATCATAATATAGAATTGAAAGGAGGAATATTATGAATAACTATCAAAATAATCCTTGCTGTATGCCTAACCCTTGTTGCGATCCATGTGGTGGTTTTCAAAACCGTACTAGCGGTTTTGCATTCGTACTAGTATTATTTATTCTTTTAGCTATTGTTGGCGCTGCTTGGTTTTAAATAGTATTGGCATAAAGAGGAGAAATCCTCTTTTATTATATAAAAGGGAGGAATAATATGAACAAATTTTTCAAAGAAATTGATAAGCAAATTGATATATACGAAAAATGGATTGAAGAAAAAAACAACAAATCAAAAAGTAAATTTGCCAAATTTTTGTTTAGAAAATTATTTTAGAAAAAATTAAAAGTAAAATTACCAAATATTTGTTTAAAAAATTATTCTAAAAAAATAAAAAAGTGTTGGAAATAAAAGCGTTTTTATGGTATACTCTAGTTATAAACAAAAAGAAAGGAGAATAAGTTTTGAATAAGTTAAAATTTTTATTTATTCTTATGTTGCTTTTTTTAGTGGGGTGTTCTATTGCTGAACCCGAAAAACAAGAAGAAAATTTAGAGGCTTATATAGTATGGGTAGAAAGTAATGTACCAAACAAAATAATAGGAACTTATGAATTGCCAGTAACTAACCCAGAGTTAGGTGGGCAAATTATATGGATTTCACTTAGTCCAAGTATTATTAATGATAATGGTACAGCTTTATTAAGAGATGACTCTGCTGAGGCTACTTTAGAATATACAATCATTTATAATGGGGAAATGTATGTGGGAACAAAGACTATAAGAGTTATTAGATATACACATGAGGAAGTAGCTGAAAAATTTGCTGATCAATTTAGCTCTATAATCACAAGAGATTATGAAGTGAAAGTTAACTTTGGCGAAGATTATATCGTTACTTGGAATTCAAGCAATAAAGAAGTATTCACAAATGAAGGTAAATACATTAAACCAGCTGAAGATACAAAGTTTATTATTGCTTACTCAGTTGAGTTTGATGGTAAAAAATATGATTATACAATCGAATTGAAGGCAAAGGGTAGTACTCTTGCTGATAAAGAAGCAGAAATCAAACAATGGATAACTGCTAATTATATTAAAGAAAGATTAGTATCGTCTGAACTTACTTTACCAATTAAATATGCTAAATATAATGTTGATTTAATTTGGGAATCAAGTAATACAGGTGTTATCTCAACAAGTGGAAAAGTAACTCGCTATCCATTTGACCGTTATGTAACATTAGTGTTATATTTTTATCTAGATGGTGTGAAAAGTGAAGTTGAATTCTCTTTAGTTGTAGCTGCCAAAACTGTTTCAACAAAAGATGAAAAAATTGAATCTTTCTTAAATGCAATTGCTGTTCCTGAGATCAGTCAATTAACATTTTCATCATACGCTGGTATGAATCAAAGTTTCAACTATTTACCATTATATACAAACGAACAAGCTATAATTTATAATCAAAAATTAATGCCTATTGGTGGATCTAGACCAGGTACAAAATTATACAGTGTAGAATTTATTACAATTCATGATACTGCTAACAATAATACAGGTGCTGGGGGACAAACGCACCAAAACTTATTATATAATGGATATGACTCAGCTTCATGGCATTTTGCAACAGACGCTACTGGAAACTATCAAAGTATTCCAACTGATGAAGTTGCATGGCATGCCGGGGATGGATCGATGCAATTTAAGTTAACAGATACCGGCGTTAAAGCAACGACTAAGTATCCAGTTATTACAATTAGTACTGATGGCTATTATGAATTCAACGGAGTTAAATCAAAGATTGCTGCTCCACTTGTAGCTGGAAGAATTGCAAAAACTTCAGATATTACTCCATCAGGATTATATTCTGAAATTGGTGCAAATGGAAATTATTATTTAAATAGCACATACTATAGTACAAGTTTTGCAAAGATTTCAACTGGTGGAGGAAATAGAAACTCTATTGGTTTTGAAACATGTGTTAACCAAGGAAATGATTATGCACAAACATTAAGACATACTGCAAAATTAGTTGCTGAGTTATTAATTGAACATAATTTAAGCGTTGATAGAGTGCTTCAACACAATAACTTCTCAGGTAAAAATTGCCCTAATGCAATGAGAAATATTGGTTATTGGAATAATTTCTTAGACCTAGTTTCTTTAGAAAAATATGCAAAAACTGAGTTGAGTGATGTTCAATTTATATGGAATAGTGGTAGTTCATTAATGTCTAATACAGGAAAAATTTCTTTATCTGCAAAAGCAGGAAATGTATTAAATTATTCTGTAACTGCAACTTATAATGCTAAAGTCATTGAAAAGTCTTTCTCAACAAAATTAGCATAAAAAAATTAGTTTATGGAATATTAAAGCAAGTAGGAAAAAAACTTTAAAAAAAGTTTATATTCCTCTTGCTTTTTCTTTATATATATGGTATATTAAATAAGGCTTCGCAGGAAGCATTGTTTTTTTGAGGTTGCTGAAACACACGGTTGAGTTGCCTATTTAACTGTTTCAGGTAATTCAGAAAGACATTAATAAGCACGAGATGCGAAAGGAGGACCATAAAATGGCAAGAAAATCGTTAAGAATCAAATTAATTTCTTACGATCACAGACTTATTGATGAGTCTGCAAAGAAAATTGTTGAAGCGGCAAAGAAGACTGGGGCAGTAGTTTCAGGTCCTATTCCACTTCCAACAGAAAAAGAGGTATTCACTGTAATTCGTTCACCACACAAACATAAAGATAGTCGTGAACAATTCGAAAGAAGAACTCACAAACGTTTAATTGACATCGTAGTTACTACTCCAAAAACTATGGACACATTAGTTCATTTGGAAATACCTGCTGGTGTTGATATTATTTTAAAATAATGAGTAGTAGGAGGTGAAACTCATGGCCAAAGGAATCTTAGGTAAAAAAATTGGAATGACTCAAATCTTTACAGCTGATGGAATTTTAGTTCCTGTTACTGTAGTAGAAGTTACTCCAAACGTTGTATTACAAAAGAAAACAGTGGAAACGGATGGATATACATCTGTTCAATTAGGTTTTGCTGACAAGAAAAATGTCACTAAACCAGAAGAAGGACATGCTAAAAAAGCAAATACAAACCCTAAGCGCTTCATTAAAGAAATCGCTGGGGAAGAAATGTTGGCGTTTGAAGTAGGTCAAGAGGTTAAAGCAAATATATTTGTAGAAGGTGAAATCGTTGATGTAACGGGAACTTCTAAAGGGAAAGGTTACCAAGGTGTTGTAAAACGCTACGGACATACAATCGGTCCTAAATCACATGGATCTGGTTACCATCGTGGAACTGGTTCTATGGGTGATATAAATGCTGCGCGCGTTAAGAAGGGCAAAAAAATGGCTGGAAGAATGGGCGGAGAACAAGTAACTATTCAAAACTTAGAAATAGTTAAAATCGATTTAGAAAAAAATGTTGTGTTAATCAAGGGTAATGTGCCTGGTGCTAAAAACTCATTTGTTGAAATTTCAAATGCAGTTAAAGCAAATAGTGCTAGTGTAAATCCTGATGCACTAGCTTAAGAAAGGAGAATTACAGATGCCTAGTATTGTAGTATTAAATCAATTAGGTGCAGAAGTTGGTAAATTAGAACTTAGCGAATCAGTATTTGCTGTTCAACCAAATATGCAAACAGTGTTCGATGTAATTTATGCACAACGTGCAGCAATGCGTCAAGGAACACATAAAACTAAGACTCGTACTGAAGTTTCTGGTGGTGGTAGAAAACCATGGCGTCAAAAAGGTACTGGTCGTGCTCGTCAAGGGTCAATCAGAGCTCCTCAATGGCGTGGTGGGGGAACAGTGTTCGGACCAACTCCAAGAAGCTACAGCGTAAAAGTAAATAAAAAAGTAGTTAAGAATGCATTAAGATCATTACTTGCAAGTAGATTCCAATCTAACGATATTATCGTAGTTGATAAGATCGAATTAGCAGATTTCAAAACAAAGAGTTTAGTTCAAGTATTAGAAAACTTAAATGCTGTAAATAGAAAAATTGTTGTGATTACAAGTGAAGAAGATTTCAACTTAAGCTTAGCTGGTAGAAACATTCCAAATGTATATGTACAAACAAAATCACACTTAAGTGTTTATGACTTAATCAATGCTGATGTATATGTTGCAACTGAAGAAGTTATTAAACAATATGAGGAGGAATTAAAATAATGAAAAATTTATATGAAATCATTAAACGTCCTCTAATTACTGAAAAGACAACTAAGCTTATCGAAGAAAGAAAATATACTTTCGAAGTAATGCAAGGGGCTAATAAAATTGAAGTTAAAGAAGCTGTAGAAAAACTTTTCAACGTAAAAGTAACTGCAGTAAACATTATCAATGTACGTCAAAAAGCTCGTAAAGTTGGCAAATATGAAGGTTTACGTCCAGCTGTTCGTAAAGCAATCGTAACACTTGCTGAAGGCCAAAGCTTAGATGTATTTGAAATTTAGGAGGTTGTACAATGCCTATTAAAAAATATAAACCTACCACAAACGGTCGCCGTAACATGTCAGTGTTGGTTTACAAAAGTGAAATCACAACTGACAAACCAGAAAAATCATTACTTGCACCAATTGCTAAAAATGGTGGACGTAATAACCAAGGTAAAATTACAGTTCGTCACCAAGGTGGAGGAAGCAAACAAAAATATCGTGTAATTGATTTTAAACGTGATAAGGATGGAATTCCAGCAACTGTTAAAACAATTGAATATGATCCAAACCGTACAGCTAATATCGCTTTATTAGCTTATGCTGATGGTGAAAAACGTTACATTATTGCTCCAAAAGGATTAACTGTTGGTACAGTTGTTTACTCTGGTGCTGATGTAGATATTAAAGTTGGGAATGCATTACCAATTGAAAAAATTCCAGTTGGTACAGTTATTCATAATATTGAATTATATCCAGGACATGGTGCACAACTTGTAAGAAGTGCAGGAGCTAGCGCTCAAATTCTTGGTCGTGAAGATAAATACGTTCTAGTTCGTTTAACTAGTGGTGAAGTTCGTAAGATTTTAGGATCATGCCGTGCTACAATTGGTACAGTTGGTAATGTAGATTATATGAACGTAAACATTGGAAAAGCCGGAAGAACTCGTCATATGGGTATTAGACCTACAGTTAGAGGTTCAGTAATGAATCCTAATGATCACCCACATGGTGGTGGTGAAGGTAAATCACCAGTTGGACGTAAATCACCACTTACTCCATGGGGTAAAATTGCTCTTGGTGTTAAGACTCGTAATAGTAAGAAAAAGTCGACTGCGTTAATTGTTCGCCGTCGTAACGGATAATTATAGGAGGTAATTATGGCTCGTTCACTAAAAAAAGGACCATTTATTGATGACCATTTATTAAAGAAAGTTGAAGCAGCTCAAGGCGTTCAATCTAAAAAGGTAATTCAAACTTGGTCAAGAAGATCTACAATATTCCCCGAATTTATCGGTCTAACAATTGCTGTTTATAATGGAAAAGATCATGTTCCTGTATATGTAACTGAAGATATGGTTGGTCATAAATTAGGTGAGTTCGCACCTACACGTACATATCGTGGTCATGGTAAAGACAAGAAAGCTAAGAAATAGGAGGAGAGAATAATGGAAGTTAAAGCTGTCGCAAAAACTGTACGCATTGCTCCTCGTAAAGTTAGATTAGTAGTTGATTTAATTAGAGGAAAGAAAGTTGCTGATGCAATTAACATTTTACGTTTGACTCCAAAAGGAGCAAGCCCAGTTGTGGAAAAAGTTGTTAAATCAGCAGTAGCTAATGCAGTTAATAATAACAAATTGGATCAAAGTAATTTATACATCTCAAAAGCATTTGTTGATGAAGGTGTTACAATGAAAAGATATTTACCACGCGCTAAAGGTAGCGCAAATGAAATTCTTAAGAGAACAAGTCACATTACGATTGTTCTTGATGAGTTGAAATAAGGAGGATCTCAATGGGACAAAAAGTTAATCCATTAGGAATGCGTCTAGGAATAATTCGTGACTGGGATTCTAAATGGTACGCAAGTAAAAAAGAAGTACCTGCAATCTTACATGAAGATTTACTAATTCGTAATACTGTAAATGAGTTCTACAAGAGAGCACAAGTATCGAAAATAGCTATTGAAAGAGTAAAAAACAAAATTGTATTAACTCTTCATACTGCAAAACCAGGTGTTGTAATTGGACGTGAAGGTTCAGTTAAAAATCAAATTGTTGAAAAATTACAAAAATTAACAGGAAAGAATGTATTCTTAAATGTTGTTGAGATTAAGACTCCAGATCTTGATGCAACATTAGTTGCAAGAAAGATGGCTGAAGAACTTGAAAACAGAGCATCATTCAGACGTGTACAAAAGAAAGCTATCCAACAAACTATGAAAGCAGGAGCTAAAGGAATTAAGACTTCTATTTCAGGACGTTTAGGTGGAGCAGAAATGGCTCGTGCTGAAGGGTATTCTGAAGGTACAGTACCTCTACATACATTAAGAGCTGACATCGACTATGCAATTGCCGAAGCAAATACTACATATGGTAAACTTGGAGTAAAAGTTTGGATTTGCAAAGGAGAAGTTTTACCTGCTAAAAAGGAGGCTAAATAATTATGTTAATGCCTAAAAGAACGAAATTTCGTAGACCACACCGTGTAAGCTACGAAGGTAAGGCAAAGGGAGCTAAAACAGTTGATTTTGGTGAATTTGGTTTACAATCATTAGAAGGTGCATGGATTACTGCGCAACAAATCGAAGCAGCACGTATTGCCATGACTCGTTATATGAAACGTCTAGGAAAAGTTTGGATAAGAATATTCCCTCATATGGCACTTACTAAGAAACCATTAGAAGTACGTATGGGTGGTGGTAAAGGTAGCCCAGAAGGATTCGTAGCCGTTGTAAAACGTGGAACAGTTATGTTTGAAATTGGCGAAGTAGACGAAGCAATTGCTCGCGAAGCTTTAAGACTTGCGGCTGCTAAACTTCCAGTTACAACAAAAATTGTTAAGAAAGAAGTAAGTGGTGAGTAAAATGGCAAAGAAAAAAGTTGAAGAAGTAAAAGTAATTAAAAAAGAGTCAGAATCTGACAAGATTAGGGCGCTAGATGTTGCCGCCATTGAAAAAAATATTTCTGATTTGAAACAAGAACTATTTAATTTGCGTTTTCAAGCAGCAGTAGGTAAATTAGAAAATACAGCACAAATCAAAAAGAATAAAAAACAAATTGCTCGTATGAAAACTATCCTTACTGAACGCGCTAACGCTGCTAAATAGAGGTGGAGGTAAATATGGAAAGAAATTCTCGTAAAGTTTATATTGGTGTTGTTACATCTGATAAAACAGATAAGACAATTACAGTATCAATCACAACTTATCGTAAACATCCATTATATGGAAAACGTGTAGTATATACAAAAAAATTTGCTGCCCATGATGAAAACAATGTGGCTAAAATTGGAGATACAGTTAAGATTATGGAAACAAGACCATTATCAAAAACTAAGCATTTCCGTTTAGTTGAAATTGTTAACAAGGCAGTTAGCATCTAAGGAGGAAAGTCGCTATGATACAACAAGAATCTAGATTAGTAATAGCTGACAACTCAGGAGCTAAAGAAATACTAACTATTAAAGTACTAGGTGGTACTAGACGTAGATATGCCAATATTGGTGATATCATTGTTGCAACTGTAAAATCATCTACTCCAGGTGGAACTGTAAAAAAAGGTGATGTAGTTAAAGCAGTTATTGTAAGAACTAAAAGTGGTTTAAGAAGAAATGATGGTTCATATATTAAATTTGATGATAACGCAGCAGTTATAATCAAAGAGGATAAGACTCCAAAAGGTACTCGTATCTTTGGACCGGTAGCTCGTGAACTTCGTGAAAAAGAATTCATGAAAATTGTTTCTCTAGCTCCTGAAGTTCTGTAAGAGGAGGTAACATTATGAATGTTAAAAAAGGAGATACAGTTATCGTTATTTCTGGTAATGATAAAGGAAAAACTGGAAAAGTATTAAAAGTTTTAGTAAATGAAAACCGTGTAGTTGTAGAAGGCGTAAACATTGTTAGCCGTCACACTAAACCTTCAAACGCTAATCCAGATGGTGGTATTATCAAGAAAGAAGCTCCAATTCATGCATCTAACGTACAAATTTTAGATCCTGAAAAGAAAGTTGCAACTCGCGTTGCACACCAAGTAGTTGATGGTAAAAAAGTACGTGTTGCTTTGAAATCAAAGACTGTGCTTGATAAGTAGGAGGAAACTATGAATCGTGTAAAAGAAAATTATATAAATAATGTTGTACCAGCATTAATTAAAGAATTTAACTATACTTCAGTTATGCAAGTACCTAAGTTAGAAAAAATCGTAATTAATATGGGTGTTGGAGATGCACTTCACAATTCAAAAGCCCTAGATTCTGCGGTTGATGAATTAACACAAATCACTGGTCAAAAACCAGTAATCACAAAAGCAAAGAAATCAATTGCGAACTTTAAATTACGTGAAGGTGCTGCAATTGGTTGTAAAGTAACTCTTCGCGGCGAAAGAATGTTAGAATTCTTTGATAAATTAGTATCTATTTCATTACCTCGTGTACGTGACTTTAGAGGATTGTCAAAAGATTCTTTCGATGGTCGTGGTAACTATACTTTAGGTATCAAAGAACAATTAATTTTCCCTGAAATTAACTTTGATAAAGTATTAAAGATTCGTGGAATGGATATTGTTATTGTTACTACTGCTAACACTGATAAAGAGGGCTTAGAATTATTAAAACTTCTAGGCGTACCTTTTAGAAAGTAGGAGAAGAAAATGGCAAAGACATCATTAAAAATCAAGAATAAACGCAAACAAAAATTCGAAGTTAGAGAATACACACGTTGTGAACGTTGTGGAAGACCACATTCTGTATTCCGTAAATTCAAATTATGCCGAGTATGCTTTAGAGAATTAGCGCACCAAGGACAAATTCCTGGCGTTACTAAATCTTCTTGGTAATACTTTATATTGGAAGGAGGCCATCTGAATGGTAATGACTGATCCAATTGCTGATTTACTTACTCGTATTCGTAATGCGAATCAAATGAAACATGAGTTTGTAAACATTCCAGCATCAAAAATCAAGTTAGAAATTTTAAATGTTTTTAAAAATGAAGGTTATATTAAGGATGTTGAATTCGTAGAAGACGGAATTCAAGGAAACATCAAAGTAACTTTAAAATATACAGAAAAGAAAGAAAGAGTTATCCAAGGAATTACACGTATTTCTAAACCTGGCTTACGTGTATATGCTAAATCAACTGAGATGCCAAAAGTATTAAATGGTTTAGGTGTAGCTGTTGTGTCAACTTCAAACGGAGTTATGACTGATAAACAAGCTCGTCAAAATCATGTTGGCGGCGAAGTTTTAGCATATATTTGGTAATTATAGGAGGAAAATATAATGTCACGTGTTGGTAATAAAGTAATTAATCTACATGATGGTGTTACTGTTCAAGTTCTAGAAGAAAATAAAGTTGTTGTAACTGGACCAAAAGGGGAATTATCATTTAACTTTAATCCAGAAATGCAAATTGAAGTTCAAGGAACTCAAGTAATAGTTAAAAGACCAAGTGATTCTATAAAACATAAAGCTCTTCACGGAACAACTAGAGCAGTTATCAATAATATGGTTGAAGGGGTAGCAAAAGGTTTTTCTAAAACTCTTGTTATCGAAGGTGTAGGATACCGTGCTTCACTAAAGGGAGATACATTAGTAATTAATGCTGGTTTCTCTCATTTAGTAGAACTTGCAATACCAGCAGGTTTAAAGGTAACAGTTCCAACTCAAACTGAAATTAATATTGCTGGTATTGACCGTCAATTAGTTGGTCAATTCGCTGCGGAAGTAAGAGAAGTTCGTAAACCAGAACCTTACAAAGGTAAGGGAATCCGTTATAAGAACGAAGTTGTACGCCGTAAAGAAGGAAAGAAAGCTAAGTAGAAAGGAGACGAAATATAAGTGGTTACAAAACAAGCGCGTAACAAGACACGCAAAATTCGTCATTTACGTATTCGTAAGAATATCAGTGGAACACCATCACTACCTCGCTTAAATGTTTACAGATCAAATGCAAATATTTATGCACAAGTTATAGATGATGTTAATGGTGTTACTTTAGTTAGTGCATCAAGTATAGATAAAGAATTAAAATTAGAAAATGGTTCAAACGTAGAGGCAGCAAAACAAGTTGGAACTCTAGTTGCAGAGCGAGCAATAAAATTAAATATCGAAAAAGTGGTATTTGACCGCGGTGGATATTTATATCACGGAAGAGTTAAAGCATTAGCTGAAGCTGCACGTGAAGCTGGCTTAAAATTCTAAGGAGGTTAAGTGATGCGTCAAGATAAGAAAAATAAAAAAGAAGCTTTAGTTGTTGAAAAACAATTTGAAGAACGTGTCGTAAGTATTAACCATGTTACAAAAGTAGTTAAGGGTGGTAGAAGATACCGTTTTAGCGCTGTTGTAGTTGTTGGTGATAAAAAAGGACGCGTAGGCCTTGGTACTGGAAAAGCAATTGAAGTTCCAGATGCAATCAAAAAGGCAGTTGAAGATGCTAAGAAAAACTTAATAACTGTTCCAGTTGTTGGCACAACTATTCCTCATGAAATAACAGGAATCTTTGGTGCTGGTAGAGTATTCTTAAAACCTGCTCCAGCTGGTACTGGTGTTATCGCCGGAGGACCAGTTCGTGCAGTAGTTGAACTTGCTGGTATCAACGACATTTTATCAAAATCTCTAGGGTCAAGCACTCCTGTAAATGTTGTTAGAGCAACACTTGAAGGATTAAAGAGCTTAAGAACTGCGCAAGAAGTTGCAGCAATTCGTAACAAATCTGTAGAGGAAATTTTAGGGTAGTAACTATGGCTAATAATGTAAAGACTATTAAAGTTAAATTAGTTAGAAGTTTTATCGGATTAAAACCTAATCAAAAGATGACCCTAAAAGCATTAGGAATTACTAAGATAAATCAAGTTGTTGAAAAAGTTGATAATGAAGCAGTTCGAGGAATGATTGAAACTGTTAAGCATTTATTAGAAGTAGTAGAATAGGAGGTGCCACATGAAATTACATGAACTTAAACCTGTAGAAGGCGCTCGTCATACGAAGAAACGCGTAGGTCGTGGAACTGGATCAGGAATTGGTAAAACAAGTGGACGTGGAACAAAAGGACAAAACTCACGTAGTGGTGGTGGTGTTCGTCCAGGTTTTGAAGGTGGTCAAACACCATTATTCAAACGTCTACCAAAACGTGGATTCACAAACGTTAACCGTAAAGAGTATGCAGTTGTGAATATTGAAGACTTAAATGTATTTCAAGCTGAATCTGTTGTAACAATTGAAGAATTACGTCAAGCTGGATTAGTTAAGAAAGAATATGATGGATTAAAGATTTTAGGGAATGGTAAATTAAACGTTAAGTTAACTGTTAAAGCTAACAAATTCTCAAAATCAGCTGAAAATAACATTGTTGAAGCTGGTGGAAGTATTGAGGTGATCTAATATGGCAATGTCTAAAAATAGTAAAAAATTGTTTGTCATGTTTTTGTTCACAGCTATGTTCCTTCTAGTTTATAGAATCGGATCTAGAGTGCAAATGCCTTTTGTAAATTCTGATGCAATTACAAGTTCAACAAAAGATTTGTTTGGATTTCTAGACGTGTTTTCAGGGCAAGCATTATCTAATTTTTCTATTTTAGCGTTGGGTATTAGCCCATATATCACAGCATCAATTGTTGTGCAATTACTTCAAATGGA
The DNA here is from genome assembly GCA_023410025.1 of Bacillota bacterium. Classification (GTDB taxonomy): domain Bacteria; phylum Bacillota_I; class Bacilli_A; order ML615J-28; family CAG-698; genus JAEYQM01. The sequence goes on along the minus strand of JAEYQM010000030.1, from coordinate 74,462 downwards.
TATTCTTCCTGTTCTTAAAGAATGGTCTGAAGAAGGTCCTACTGGTCAACAAAAATTAAATCAATTAACAAAATATATCGCATTAGGACTTGCATTTGTTCAAGCCCTAACATTAACACTTGGCTTACCAGACTATTTCGCTAATGGTTTTGTAGACAGTCCTATGACTTATGTTTACTTAGCGTTAGTTGCAACTGCTGGTACATCATTCTGTATGTGGTTAGCTGAAAAGATGACTGCTAAAGGTATCGGAAATGGTACATCAATGTTAATCGTAGCTGGTATTCTAGCTAGTTACCCTGCTATGATTGGTGATTTAGGTTATTCATATTTAGCAAGTGGAAGTGCAAAGGGAATCTTTACATTTATCGCTGTAATTTTAGTATTAATCTTAATCATTGTTGGTATTGTATTCATGGAAGCTGCTCAAAGAAAGATTCCTATTCAATATGCTAACCGTCCTGCTGCTGCAAGTTTAAGAGGTAAGAGTGATTCGAATGTTCCAATCAAACTTAACTCTGCATCAGTAATTCCTGTAATTTTTGCGGCTACTCTAATGAGTATTCCAACGACTATTATTCAAATTACTGGTAATACAACAAGCGGTATTGGAGGAGTAATTTACAGTATATTCTCACAAACACAAACAATTGGTTTCGTATTATATATTGTATTAATATTTGTATTCTCATTCTTCTATTCATTCTTGCAAATGAATCCAGAAAAGATGGCTGAAAATTTACAAAAGAATAATGCCTATATTCCAGGGGTAAGACCAGGGGAAGATACAGCTGCATTCATTTCAAGAGTATTGTTTAAAGTAACAATGATTGGTGCTACATACCTTGCAATTGTTGCGGCATTACCAATTATTATTACTAAGATATTTAACCTTTCTTCATCAATTCAAGTTGGTGGAACAGGACTTATCATTGTAGTTGGTGTTGCTATAGAAACTGCAAAACAAATTAAGACTCAAGGTCAAGAAAAACAATACCGTGGATTTATAAATTAGGTGATCTTGTGCGTATCATAATAATGGGACCTCCAGGTGCTGGTAAAGGTACTCAAGCAGCTTTAATAGTTAAAGAGTATAAGATACCTCACATCTCAACTGGAGACATGTTTAGGGACGCAATGGCATCTAATTCTGAACTTGGAAATCAAGCAAAGAATTATATTGAGAAAGGCTTATTAGTTCCTGATGAATTGACTATCAAAATCGTTAAGGAAAGACTTTCTCAAGCTGATTGCCAAAACGGATTTCTTTTAGATGGTTTCCCTCGTACATTAGTACAAGCGGAAGCATTCGATAAGATAATGGAAGAATTGTCAATGAAAATTGATTGTGTTCTAAATGTTGATGCCGACTATGAATTAATAGCAAGTCGTATCGCTGGAAGAAGAATGTGTCCAAAATGTAATTCTGGATATCATGTAGAAAACCTAAAACCAAAAGTTGAAGGAATTTGTGATAATTGTGGAACGGCTTTAATTATTCGTAAAGATGATAATCCGGAAACAGTATTAAACAGATTAAAAGTATATGATAATCAAACAAGACCACTTCTTGAATTCTACGAAAAGAAAAATATTTTAAGAACTGTAAATGGAAATGCAAACATTGATACTAGCTTTAAGGAAGTTAAGAGTATTCTTGGAGGCTTGAATGATAACTTTAAAAAGTAGTCGTGAAATTGAATTAATGAAAGAAGCAGGTAGAATTGTTGCCCTAACTCATAGAGTAATTAAGGAAGCTATTAAACCAGGCATTTCAACTTACGACCTTGATAAATTAGCTGAGAAGACAATAATTGAAAATGGGGCTACCCCTTCATTTAAAGGGTATAATGGTTTTCCTGGATCGATTTGTGCCTCTGTTAATAATGTTATTATTCACGGTATTCCTAGCAAGAAGACTATATTAAAAGATGGTGATATTATCTCTATTGACATCGGAGCTAATTATAAAGGTTACCATGGAGATAGTGCAATGACTCACGCTGTTGGACAAATTAGTGAAACAAAACAAAAACTAATTGATGTTACTCGCGATTCGTTATTTGAAGGTTTAAAATTTGCTAAACCAAATAATCGTTTATCAGACATATCACATGCAATTGAAGCATACGTAGTTCAAAATGGTTTTTCAGTAGTGAGAGACTTTACGGGCCATGGTGTAGGAAGACATTTACACGAAGATCCATCTATTCCAAATTATGGAGATCCGGGTAATGGTCCACTTTTAAAAGTTGGAATGACACTTGCAATTGAACCAATGGTCAATGTAGGATCACATAAAGTTAGAATACTTGATGATGATTGGACTACAGTAACAGTAGATGGTAGCGATAGCGCCCATTATGAACATACAATTGTGATTACTGAAAACGGATATGAAATACTAACGAAAGAAGGAGGAGACGTTAATGTCTAAAAGTGATGTTATTGAATTAAAAGGAACGGTTATTGATACTTTACCCAATGCTGTATTTAAAGTTGTATTGGAGAATGGACATCAAATATTGGCACACGTTTCTGGTAAAATCCGTATGAATTACATAACGATTTTACCAGGTGATAAAGTAACTGTTGAATTATCACCATATGACTTAACACGTGGCCGAATTACTTATCGTCATAAGTAAGATTATTTTCTTGTTTACAAGAAAAAGGAGGAAATAAATAATGAAGGTTAGACCATCGGTAAAACCAATATGTGATCAATGTAAGGTTATTAAGCGCAAAGGCAGAGTAATGGTTATTTGCAATAACCCTAAACATAAGCAAAGACAAGGCAATTAGGAGGTGCAAATCAATGGCACGTATATCTGGTGTTGATATTCCTCGTGACAAACGTGTAGTTATATCTTTAACTTACATCTTTGGAATTGGAAATGCAACGGCTAAAGAAATATTAAAAAAAGCGCAAGTTGACGAAAACAAACGCGTAAAAGACTTAACTGAAGAAGAATTAACTAATATTCGTCGTGAAGTTGCTAGTGTAAAAGTTGAAGGTGACTTAAGACGTGAAGTAGCAATGAATATTAAACGATTAATGGAAATCGGATGTTATCGTGGAATCCGTCATCGTCGTGGACTACCTGTTAGAGGTCAAAATACAAGATGCAATGCTCGTACTCGTAAAGGACCATCTAAGACAGTAGCTAACAAGAAGAAGTAAAGGAGGCTTAACTAAATGGCTAATAAAATTCGTAAACGTAAAGTTAGAAAAAATATACCAAATGGTGTGGCTCATATTCATTCTACTTTTAATAATACAATAGTTACTATTACTGATAGTAATGGTAATGCTATCGCTTGGTCAAGTGCTGGTGCATTAGGCTTCAAAGGTAGTAAAAAATCTACTCCATTTGCTGCTCAATCAGCAAGTGAAGCATGTGCAAAAGCAGCAGTTGATAATGGTGTAATGAGAGTTGAAGTTTCAGTTAAAGGTCCAGGACCTGGACGTGAAGCTGCGATTAGAGCATTACAAGTAGCTGGTATAGAAATCACATCAATTAAAGATGTAACACCAGTTCCTCATAATGGTTGTCGTCCACCAAAAAGACCGCGCGGATAATTGAATTTAATTAAGGAGGGCTCGAATGAGAAAATTTGAATTCATTAAACCTCTAACTAATGTAGAAAGTACTGGCAATAATTATGCGAAATTTACTATCACTCCACTTGAAAGAGGATATGGAATTACAGTAGGGAATGCATTGCGTAGAGTGTTATTATCATCAACACCTGGAGTTGCAATCGTGGCAATGGAAATAGAAGGCGTTGATCATGAATTTATGGCTCTTAAAGGAGTACTTGAAGACGTGACAGGTATTATTCTTAACTTGAAAAATGTCGTATTAACAATAGATGAAGAGGAATTATTTAAACCAATGCCTCAAGATACTAATGATTTATATGAACTAACTGTTATAAAAGAAGGACCAGGAGTTTTAACTGCTGGTGACTTAACGCATAACAGTGATATTAAAGTTGTAAATACAGATGCTGTTATCGCTACTTTATCTCAAGGAGCCAAATTTAAAGCACGATTCTTTGCTCGAAGAGGCGTTGGATATGTGAGTGCAGAAGAAAACAAAGTGTTTTGTTTGAATAGAGCAGGAGATAGAATTATTAATCGTATTCCTATTGATGCAATCTATACACCAGTAACAAAATGCAAATACGATGTTGAAAAAACACGTGTTGGGGAAAATGTAGACTACGACAAACTTTTCTTAGAAGTTTGGACTAACGATAGTATAAAACCACAAGACGCTGTAAGTTTAGCTTCAAAATTCTTAGTTGATCATTTCAACGTTATAGCCAAAATTAATGAAACAATTATCGAACAAAATTACATGTATGAACCTGAAGAAAAAGTTACTAATAAGAAGTTAGAAAAGAAAATAGAAGATCTAGATTTATCTGTTCGTTCTTACAACTGCTTGAAGAGAGCAGGAATTAATACTGTTGGAGAATTAACTCAAAAGACCGAAGAAGAAATGATGAGAGTTCGTAATCTTGGACGTAAATCTCTTAAAGAAGTTATTCAAAAACTTCGTGAAATTGGTTTACATTTAAAACATTCTTATGAAGGTGATTATCAAGGTTTAGATACTGAAGATTTAGAAGATGATGTTTATGAATCAGATCTAATTCTTGAAAACGATAATCCAAATTATGATGATGAAGATTCATCTGATGAAGAAGAATAACATAAGAAGGAGGAAAAATAATGTCATTAGGCTACCGTAAATTAGGTCGTAACATGGCTCAACGTAAAGCATTACTAAGAGATTTAGTTACAGACTTAATCATTAATGAACGTATTGAAACAACTTTATCTAAAGCAAAAGAATTACAACGTTTAGCTGACAGAATGGTAACATTAGGCAAGGCTGGCGATTTAGCAAGCCGCAGATTAGCAGCTCAAATGGTAAGATTTGAAAAAGACGCAGAAAATCAATACGCTATACAAAAGTTATTTTCAGATATCGCTCCTAAGTATACTGACCGCCAAGGTGGTTATACAAGAGTTCTAAAAACAGGACCTCGTCGTGGTGATGCTACGATGATGGCGATTATCGAATTTGTATAAAAAACTAAACCAAGAAATTTTTCTTGGTTTTTTTATTTATTTAATTGTTCATTTTAATAAGTTAAATAGTGGAATTAAGTATCAAATCTTTACCTAAAAAGTAAAAATAAAATCAAATATTTTATTAGTAAATAATCTTAATATATAATTAAAATTTATAAGATGTGTATAAGGTTATATATTAAATTAACCATTAAAAAGTGTATAAATAAATAAAATAAAGTTGGTTCTAATAAAATTTATTTTTAAATATTTAATTTGATTTAATCATTCGTTTGTAATGTTAGTAATAGAAATTTAGGACTAAGAATTATAGATCTAACTAGATATTGTTTATTGATTTTAAAATATTTTTTGACACATTATTTTATAATGTATTAAAGAATTTAATAAATCGAACTAATATATATTGTGATGTAATATAACTTATTAGAGAATTATTTGTTAGTAATATTGTGCTTAATGAAATATAGATAACAACAACATACTATAAAAAGAGGTCTAGTTTTAAAACTAGACCATTATTTGTAAATAAATGTTGTAATATAAATAAAAGGACTTATAAAAGATAAGTACTTTCGCTTATGAATAAATAAAAAATATTTTAATACGCTATTTCTTATCAGTTTAGCTTAATATCAATAAAATAAGTGCAAAATTTAATGTATAATCAATTATTATAAATGAATCGAATAAAAACTCGTTATAATATACAGTTTACTATGACAAAAATTATATATATTTAAAAGTTTATTTAGTTTATATAAAAAGCTTACTTTTATTTTTCATTGACTTAATATGTGAAAAAATGTTAAAATATAGTCACTTTAATATTTTTAGTTGAAACATAATTTTTAGTGGATACAATATCATTTCAGAAAAAATGAAGTAATTACTATTATTGAGGCTAAATAAAATTTATATTACTTATAAGAATATTGAGTAACTGAATGATTGTATAAAATGGAGGAAAATAAATGAGTGAATTAGATTAATTAGATAGTTTGGTTGTACAACTAACTGAAATATTTAAAGATGAATTACTTTTAGAACCAGCAATTGCATATTCGGATTACCTAAGACAAGGCTTTGATAGTACAGAATTTATAAGGGAAACATTAAATGACTATATTGAATTATTAGAAGATTATGAACATTATGGTCACTATACATATATTGCTTTTGCTTTGTTTTTATATGAGTTAGGTAGATTAAAAGGTTTTATAAAGAAGAATGCCTTAAAAGTTATTGAAAATGATATTAAAAAATATGACTCATTAATAGATCCATTGCTATCACTTGATAAGTTAATTGAATTTAAAATAAAACTTGAAAGTGAACAACCAAAAAGAGTAAAAATAAAGATAAAAAAATATTATGATTGTGGATGGGAAATAGGGTCAGTATTTGCATATAAAATTACAGAAGATAAAAACCCAAAAGATGCTCACAAATATGCCTATAAAGGATTATATGATGAGATGTTAAAAAAATATAATTTATATAATAAATATATAATGTTTAAAAAGGTTGGGGAGGAAAAAGAACCCAGAGGTATAGTACCAATAGTATCGATATATAATTGGTATGGGGATGAACCAATAAGAGATTTGGAAAAAATAAGTAAAATGGATAGTCTTGCAACAAGAATAGGGTTTAAAAAAATAAGAGAAGGATTTCCAAAATTCGAATGCGAACTATATATAAAGGAAAAAGAACATGTAGATAAAGCAGATCTATTATACATAGGTAAATTGGATAATATAGATATTAAAAAATGTGGCATTGAAAACGGCTATTTAAGAATGCATTGCTTTAATGTGGATATTGATGGAATTATTCAAGTATTAAGCAATTCCAAATACTTTAGAGAAAGACTTATGATTGATGATAAAAAAATAGTTAAATATACTTTTAAAGAAAAGTATGAAGATGACTTAGATTTAGGATTTTTTGAGTAAGATATCCCTTGTTTTCAATATTGAAAACAAGGGATATTTTTTTTAATATTTTGTTTAAATAAACTAAATTTATTAAAGATTATACAATGAGTTATTTAATGATTCTTCAATAATTTTTGATAGGTCATTTAATAATGTAATTGTATTTTGATCAAATCGATTTACGGTTGTACTATCGATATCTAATACACCATATACCTCATTATTAACAATAATAGGTATTACTACTTCAGATCTTGTTTCTTCGTGACATGCAATATAGTTTTCAACATTTCTAACATCATCTAAGACAACAATTTGTTTTGTACTTGCTGCTGTCCCACAAGCACCTTTACCCATATTTATATATACACAAGCACTTCTTCCTTGGAATGGTCCTAATACTAGTTTGTTATTTTTCTTAATATAAAAACCAACCCAATTTACATCAGGAATAAATTCAAATATGAATGCTGAAGAATTTGCTAGAATTGCAATTTCATCATTTGTTCCTTCTAATAAAGATTTTAATATTTTTTCCATAATATCCTCCACTAATATTATTTTAGTAGATAAGTTTAAATAAATCAATATGAGAACATAAAAATATTTAAAAAACAAAAAATTTGTAGTATAATAAATAAAGGTGAAAAAAATGGTATATTTAGATTATAATGCAACAACTCCAATCGATGAAGAAGTATTGGAATCATATATAAAAACAAGTAAAAATTTCTTTGCAAATACATCTTCTTTACATAAACTTGGTAAGGAATCAAATTATATGTATGAGTTAGCAATTAATGAAATTAAAAAAACTTTAAATGTTGAACATAATATTGTATTTACATCAAATGCAACTGAAGCAAATAATTTAGGAATTTTTGGAATTGTAAATAATCATAAAAGTGGAAAAATAATAACAACAAAAACTGAGCATGCATCTGTTTTTGAACCAATTAAAGCATTAAAAGATCAATTTGAGATCATCTATTTAGATATCTTAGAAAATGGTATGATTGATTTAGAACAATTAAAAAGAGAAATCAATAAAGATACAATTTTAGTATCAATTATGTGGGTTAATAATGTATTAGGAACAGTTAATAATATAAATGAAATTATTAAAATTGTAAAACCATATTCAAAAGCCAAATTACATGTTGATGCTGTTCAAGGATTATGTAAAGTAGTTCCTAATTTTGATTTTAATGATATTGACTTATTCACATTTAGTACACATAAGATTTATGGTCCTAAAGGAATTGGTGGATTAATTTATAAAAAAGGTCTAAATATTCAAAAACAATTATATGGATCAAGTGCCCAATTTGGTTTAAAACCAGGAACATTTGATTTAAGTTTAATTGTTGCAACAACAAAAGCTTTTAAAAAGTTTTTTCCAAAAACAAAAGAAAATCAGTTAAAGGTAAAAGAAATATTTGATTATGCATACGCAAAATTAAGTAAATTAAATGGTGTTATAATTAATACACCCTTTGAAAATATAAGTTATTATTGTCTTAATTTTTCAGTGATTAATTTTGAAGGGGAAACTGTTGTTCGTCATTTAGAAAATGATGATATCTATGTTTCAACATCTTCAGCATGTTCATCAAAATTAAAGACACCAGAAAAAACAATACTTGCATTAACTAATGATAATAAACGTGCCTTAAGTAGTGTAAGAATAAGTTTTTCATACAAAGTATGTAAAAATGATATAGATAGATTTGTGGAAAGTTTAGAGAGGTTACTATATGTATGATATGATATTGGTTCGCTTTGGCGAAATGACTTTAAAAAAGAAAAACTATAATCAGTTTTTAAGAAAAATGGTAGAAAATATAAAAAATAAATGTCGTGAGTTTCCTCATTTAACTTATTCACATACAAGCTATCGTTTTTATATTTACCTACATGGCGAAGATCATAATAAAGTAATTGAAAAATTAAATACAGTAGTTGGATTACATAGTTATAGTTTATGTAAAAAGACAGATAATAATATAGAAAATATTGCAAAATGTGCAGTAGAAGTAATTAAAAGTCAAAGACCAAATGGTAAATTTACTTTTAAAGTTGAAACAAATCGTGGCGATAAAACTTATCCACTTACTTCAATCGAAATATCACAAAATGTTGCAAGATTAGTATTGCCTGAAATTGAAGGTATGAGTGTTGATGTAAGAAATCCGGATATGCGTCTTGAAATTGACTTAAGAAGTGAAGGAACTTATCTATATACAAATGTAATAAAAGGTTTAGGGGGCTATCCAAGTGGAATTGCAGGAGATGGACTATTAATGATTAGTGGGGGAATTGATTCACCTGTTGCAGGGTTTTTATCAATTCGTAAAGGTGTTAACCTTAGTGCCATTCATTTTGCTTCCCCACCCCATACATCTGACTTAGCATTACAAAAAGTAATTGATTTAATCGAACAATTATCAGTATACGATTTAGATGGGAAAATCGATTTATATGTTGTTCCATTTACAAATATCCAAACAAAAATTCATATGTTTGCAAATAATATTTATACGGTAACTTTAATGCGTAGAGCTATGTATAAGATTGCTGATAAGTTTTGTAGATTAAAAAATATTGATTGTATAATTAATGGAGAAAGTATTGGTCAAGTAGCATCACAAACACTTGAAAGCATTAAAGTAGTTAATGATGTAACAAATTATCCAATTATGAGACCACTTGCGACATTTGATAAAGAAGAAATAATAACAATCTCAAGAAAAATTAAAACATATGATATTTCTATTAGACCATATGAAGATTGTTGTACAATATTTGTACCTGAACATCCAGCAATTAAACCAAAACTTGAAACAGTTCTAAAAGAAGAAGAAAAATGTAATTTAGATAGTGATATAGAAATTGCAATTCAAAATATTCAAAAGTATCAATTAACATATCTAAAGAAAACAACAGTATTTAATGAAGATAAATTTGAAATATAATATCTGGTAAAATTTACATTTAATAAAAAATAGTTTATTGATAACAATATTACTGACAGGAGGTGAAAAGAATGAACGGTTCATCTTACAACACAAGTAATACTAGTAAAAATAAATTAGTAGTTCCAGGTGCACAAAACGCGATTGATCAAATGAAATACGAAATCGCTTCTGAACTTGGCGTTCAACTAGGACCCGATGCGACAGCTCGTCAAAACGGATCTGTAGGAGGGGAAATTACTCGTCGTTTAGTTAAGCTTGCCCAATCTAATTTAGGCGCAAGCGGCAATTACACTAGCGGTAAATAATTGAAAATAAAAGTGCAATTTGCACTTTTTTATTTTAATTTTAAGTTGAGTATGCTATAATTATATAGAGGTGTTATATAATGGATAATATGGATTTACTAACAAATGAAGAAACTGAAGTTGTTAACAATGAAGAAGTTTCAAGATTAGAACAAATTGAAATTGAACTTCAAGAACTTGAGATTGTCTTAGACCAATTAGATTTAAAAATAACAAATGAAGGAGAAACTGAAGATTTATATAATCAGTATCAAAATTCAAAAGAAAAGTATAAAGAATTACTTATAGAAAGAAAAAAACTCTTAAAAGAGAAAAACACAAATTTAGATAAAATTCCAGTATGGATGATTATATTTGCTTTAATTCAATTTATAATCTTTTTCCCAATTGCTTCATACTATTTATGGATTGCTTTTGCAAACTGGATGATTGGTGTTTTAGATAAACCACTTGATATTGTAGCTCAAAATGGTTCCGATTTTTTATTTAATGTAATGACGGTTTTAATTGTATACGCATTACCAATTATTAATTTTTTCTCAACATGGACAATATATGTAAATTATAATAAGAATCAATACGCAAAGAAGATTCTTAAATGGATTTGGATTATTCAATCTGGTCTAACTTTAATTATGGTAATATACTTATACTTCACATTACTAAAGGATGTAATGTTGTGATAAAAATTACATCATTAACTAACAATACTATTAAAGAAATTGCTAAGTTAAAAGATAGTAAGAATCGTCATTTTGAACAAAAATATATAATTGAAGGTTACCATTTAGTAAAAGAAGCAAAACTAGCAAATGTATTAGAAACAGTTATAATTATTGATGAATCAGATCAAGTGGAAAACGTCGAAAACATATTAGTAAATGATGCAATTATAAAGAAATTATCAAGTACGGTTAATCCTCAAAATATTATTGGGATTTGTAAGATGACTTCTTCAAATATTACTGGGAGTAAATTCTTACTTTTAGATAATATCAATGATCCAGGAAACATGGGAACTTTAATTAGAACAGCCCTAGGCTTTAATATTGATACTATTATTGTCAGTAATGATAGTGTAGATATATATAATGATAAAGTTCTTAGATCAACTCAAGGAGCAATATTTAATATTAGAATTGTGAAGAAGGATATTATTGAAGCGATTAACTTTCTTAAAATGGAAAATATAAAAATAATTGGTACAACTTTAGAAAATTCTAAAAGTCTAAATCAACTTAAATTAAATGATAAATATGCGATTATTCTAGGTAATGAAGCTAATGGCGTAAAAAAAGAAATATTAAATCTAACTGATATTAATGTTAGAATTGATATGAATACAAAGCTAGAATCTTTAAATGTAGGTGTAGCTGGTGGCATAATTATGCATTATCTGGCAGGTAATAAATGAAAATCAATAGTGATGGTTGGAATAATATACTTAGCAATTGTTATAATGAAAATTGGTATATAAAACTATGTAATTTTATAGAAGATGAGTATAAAAACAAAATTATATATCCCAAGTATAACGATATTTTTAAAGCGTTTGAATTGTGTAGTTTTGAAGATTGTAAAGTAGTAATAATTGGACAAGATCCATACTTTAATCCTAACCAAGCTAATGGCTTAGCATTTTCTGTAAATAAAGGTGTTGTATTACCACCCAGTCTAAAAAATATTTATAAAGAAATAGAAGATGACTTAAATGTACAAATGGTTAGTAATGGTGATTTATCATATCTTGCCAATCAAGGAGTACTGCTTTTAAATACGATACTGACAGTTGAAGATGGTAAGCCAAAGAGTCATCAAAATGTTGGTTGGGAAAAATTAACTGATTTAGTAATTACAAAGATATCAGAATTAAAAACTAATGTTGTTTTTATTCTTTGGGGTATAGATGCAATAAATAAGGTAAATATAATAAAAAACAAAGATAAACACTTAATATTAACTAGTTCTCATCCAAGTCCACTTTCATCTTATCGAGGTTTTTTTAAATCAAAACCATTTTCTAAAACAAACGAATATTTAAGAAAAACAAATCAGATAGAAATTAAATGGACAAATAACTAGGAAATAATTATTAAAAAGAAAATGATCGTTTATATTTGTTTTGACAACATCTTCTAAGTATGGTATAATAAGTGTAGTTATTAGGGAGTGGGATTATATCTCACTCCCTTGTATCAATTTTAATAAGGGGTTAAAAATGTCGGAAATTGTTGAAAAGGTAAAACCAATAATTTTGGAGTGCGCTGATAAATTAAATCTTGAAATTGTTGATATCGAATGGGTAAAAGAAAACGGTGTTTACATTTTAAGAATTTTAGCTGATACGGAAGTAGGACTTACAATTGATGAATCAGCTAATTTAAATGAATTAGTTAGTGAGAAATTAGATAGTATTGAAATAGAAGAAGATGAATACTTCTTAGAAGTATCTAGTCCAGGTCTAGAAAGACCAATCAAGACTGATGCTGATTTATTTAAAGCAATTGGTAAATATATTAATGTGAAAACATATCAAAAGATTAATAACGTAAAAGAGTTTGAAGGTTATTTAAAATCATTTGAAAATGAAAAATTATTAATTGAATGTAATATTAAGGGTCGAATTCAAAATATTGAAATAGAAAAAAATAAGATAAGTCAAATCCGACATGCTATTAAATTTTAGGAGGAAATATGATAAGCAAAGAGTTTTTTGAATCATTAGAACACATTGCCCAAGAACGTGGGATTAATATAGAAGATGTATTAAAAAAAGTAGAAATTGCTATGCAAATTGCATGCAAGAATAGTGATGTTGAATATAAAGGAACAATAAAAATTGAATCTGATCTTGAAAAGAAAAAGATAAAATTCTATGATTATTATTATGTAGTTGATGAAATTGATCCAGAGGGACCACGTGGTCAATTATTGCTAGAAGAAGCATTACTTAAAAAACCTCGTGTAAAAGTAGGGATGGAATTTAGAGAAGAAGTTAATCTTAAAAACTTTAAGAGAAAAGCAGCTTCTTTATTCCGTCAAAATCTTTTAAATGAATTAAAATCACTTGAAAGAGAAGAAGCATTCTCATTCTTTAATGATAAAGTTGGAGAAATTATTACAGGAAGAGTCATTGCTAAAAACGATAAATTTGTTACAATTTCCTTAGGAAAGGGAGTTGAAGCAACAATGTCATTTAAAGATGCACTTGCTGATGAAGATTTCTTAGTAGGTGAAGAAAAGAAAGTATACATAACAAAAGTTGAAAAAACAGGTAAAGGACCTAAAGTATATATTTCTAGAAGTAATAAAGAAATTGTTAAGAAATTATTTGAACTTAACATTCCAGAAATTGCTAATGGTGAAATAGAAATTATGGGTATTGCTCGTGATCCAGGTAAGAGAACAAAAGTTGGTGTAATTAGTGTTAATGGCGATATTGACCCTAAAGGCGCTTGTGTTGGACCGGCAGGATCTAGAATTAAAGCTATAAATAATGCCTTAAATGGTGAAAAGATAGATATCTTTGTATGGAAATCTAATCCAATTGATTTAATTGCTGAAGCATTATCACCAGCAAATGTAATAAGTGTAATGCCAGATGAAAAGAGTAAAAAAGCATTAGTTATTGTTAATGATGAACAATTCTCACTTGCAATTGGTAGTAAAGGCCAAAATGCTAAGCTTGCAGTTCTTGCAACAGGTTGGAAAATTGATATCAAAAAACTTAGCGATGCAAATGTTGAAGGCATTGAATTTAAGTATAATGTAAATAACTAAGGAGGGTTAATCGTGTCAAAACAAAAAAAGGTTCCTATACGTAAATGTTTGGCAACAAATCAACCATATCCAAAATTAGAAATGTTTAGAATTGTTCGTACACCCGAAGGTGAGATTAAAATTGATCCAACTGGAAAAATGAATGGAAGAGGAGCATATATTTCAAAAACTAAAGAAGCAATTGATATTGCAAAATCTAAAAATGTTCTTGGCCGTCATTTAGAATCAAGTATTCCAGACGATATCTACAAGGAGTTATTAGAAAAGATTGGTGAGAAATAGATGGACCAAAAAGTTTTAAACTTGCTTGGGATAGCAAATAAAGCTGGGTGTATAGTTACTGGTGAAGACAATGTTGCTAATGCCCTATCAAAGAATAAATTAAAAATTGTTTTTGTTGCAAATGATGCATCTGAAAGAACAATTGATAAATTTGTTAAGAAGTGTTATTTTTATAAAGTGGTGTGCAATCTTGATTTATCAAGTGAAGAATTATCATCAGCTTTAGGTAAACCAAGAAAAATTGTTGGGTTAACTGACAAGGGTTTCTTTGATGCCTTAGAAAGATTAATGAGGTGAATATATGAAAGTAAGAGAAATAATTGAAGTCTTAAATGTTCCTCTAGAGGAAATATTAAAGAAGTTGGAAAATATCGATATTAGAGCAGACATCGATACAGAAATAGATCAAAATGTTATTAAAAAATTAAGTAAGGTTTACAATAAAGAAATTAAACCTTTAAAAACTAAAAAACCTGAACAAAAGGTTGAAACTTCTGCTGCAACTAGCGACACAAAAAAAATTTATAACAATGATAATAGAAATGTAAATAATTATAATAACAATAATAACAACAATAATAGGAATAATAATTATAATAACAATAAGAATAGTAATTATAACAATAATAAACCAGCAAATAAACCACAAGATAATAAAAATAAGTCTGTTAATGATACAAAACCTGTTGAACAAAAACAAACAGAAAATAAACCAAATGTTCAAAAGGTAATTGATACTAAACCAATTACTAAATTAGATGAAGATATTGAATTATCAAGAGTATATGACAGTATTTATGAAGATTACGATGAAGAAAGCAAAAAAGTTTCAAGAATCAAAAACATAAAGAAAAACAAGTCAAAATCAACTACCAACCGTCAAGCAAACGTTCCAGTTGAAAAGAATAAAGATGAAAAAATCTTATATTACCAAGATGGAATGACAGTTGCTAAGATCGCTGATGGATTAAATGTTGGTGTTGGTGAAGTTGTAAGAAAACTTATTGGTATAGGTTATATGGCAAGTGCAGCACAAGTTATTGAAAGAGATGTTGTTGAACTTATTGCCTTAGAATTTGGTTATGAATTAAAGAATGAAATTGAAACAGATATTACAAAATTCGAACAAATGGATTTTGTTGATGATCCTTCTACACTTGTTGAAAGACCAGCGATTGTTACAATTATGGGACATGTTGACCATGGAAAAACAACTCTTCTTGATAGAATTAGAAATACAAAAGTAGTTGCAACTGAAGCCGGAGGAATTACTCAACATATCGGTGCCTACCAAATCAAACATGATAATAAATATATTACATTTATTGATACTCCAGGACATGCAGCATTTACAGAAATGAGAGCTCGTGGTGCTGAAGTAACAGATATTGTTGTTCTAGTAGTTGCTGCTGATGATGGTGTAATGCCACAAACAAAAGAGGCTATTGAACATGCACAAGCTGCTAAAGTTCCAATTATTGTTGCCATCAACAAAATGGATAAACCATCAGCTAAACCTGATCGAGTAAAACAAGAACTTGCAAATTATAACTTACTTGCTGAAGAATGGGGAGGAAGTACAATTTTTGTTGAACTTTCTGCTTTAACTGGTGCAGGTATTGATACATTAATTGAAATGATATTACTTGTTTCAGAAATGGAACAATTCAAAGCTAATCCAAACCGTTTAGGAATTGGAACTGTTCTTGAAGCAAGACTAGACCGCGGACGTGGTGTCGTTGCTACTCTTTTAGTTAAAAATGGATCAATTAAAATTGGTGACCCAATTGTAGTTGGTAATACATATGGTAAAATTCGTGCCATGACAGATGAAACAAGAGCTAACTTAAAAACTGCCCTTCCATCAAAAGCTGTAGAAGTTACTGGTATTGAAGAAGTACCAAATGCTGGTGATAGATTCATGGTATTTGAAGATGAAAAAACTGCCCGTTTAGTTGCTGAACAAAGAATGTTTAGATCAATAAGTGCTGAAAAAGGTGTAGGAAAAGTAGTATCTCTTGCAAGTTTATTTGATAACTTAGATGACAATTCTAAAGAATTAAATATAATTGTTAAGGCTGACGTTCAAGGATCAATTGAAGCATTAAAAACATCTTTAGAAAAACTAGATGTTGAAGGAATTAAAGTTAATATTGTTCGTAGTGCAGTAGGTACAATTACGGAAACAGATATTTCACTTGCAATTGCTTCAAACTCAATTGTAATTGGATTTAATATTAGACCAACAAGTAAGATTACAGATCTTGCAAAAGAAAAAGGAATTGAAATTCGTCTATACAATATCATCTATAAATTACTTGAAGACTTAGAAGCTGCCATGAAAGGTATGTTAGACCCTGTATTTGAAGAACGTGTTACAGGTCAAGCAGAAGTTAGAGAAATCTATAAAGCATCTAAGATTGGTACAATTGCGGGATGTTATGTTACAAGTGGAACTATTGGAAGAAATTCAGAAATCCGTTTAATTCGTGATAGCATCGTTGTTTATGAAGGAAAGCTTTCTTCATTAAAACGATTTAAAGATGACGTTAAAGAAGTTAAATTAGGATATGAATGTGGTATGACAATTGAAAACTATAATGATATTAAAGTTGGCGATATCATTGAAGCACATGTAATGGAAAAGGTGAAATAATGGCTTTTAAAAAAGAAAGATTAGAGAAAATTCTAGAAAGAGAAATCTCAACAATACTTTTTAATGATGTTAAAGATGATAGATTAAAATTTGTTACAATCACAAATGTTAATCTAACAAATGATTTATCAATTGCAACTGTATATTACACTGTAATTGGTGATGAAGAACAAAGAATTGCTACAACAGAAAACTTAGCCGAAGCTAAAGGATTTATTAAAGGAATTCTTAGCAAAAGATTAGAGGTTCGTAAGACTCCTGACCTACGTTTTAAGTATGATGAATCAAATGAGCAAGGAAATAGAATTGAAAGTATTTTAAAAAGTCTTAAAAAAGATGGCGAGTGAAATCGCCATTTTATTTTTACCTTGATATTGGGTATTAAATATGCTAAAATGTTGATAAGGTAGTGATTTAATGAAAGAAAAATTACAAACAATCCCTCATAAACCAGGTTGTTATTTAATGAAAGATATTGATGGAAACATCATCTATGTTGGTAAAGCAAAAGACTTATATAATCGTGTTAGATCATATTTTGTTGGAAGTCATGATGCAAAAACTACAAAACTTGTTTCATTAATTAGAGATTTTGAATATATAATAACATCAAGTGAAATTGAAGCATATATTTTAGAGATGAATTTAATCAAGAAACATATGCCAAAATATAATATAATGTTAACTGATGATAAGACATATCCATATATTTGTGTAACTGATCAACAAATTCCAAGATTAATTTATACACGTGAAACTAATAAAAAACTTGGAAAATATTATGGACCATATCCAAATGCCCAAGCAGCGAAGGATACTGTTGAAATGTTAAACAGATTATATCCATTTGTTAAGTGTCGAAAATTACCTAAAAAAGAATGCTTATATTATCATATAGGTCAATGCTTGGCTCCTTGTATTAATAAAATTGATTCTTCAATATATGATGAATTACGTAAAAAAGTTAATAATATTTTAAAGGGTAATGCTAAAGAAGAATTAAAGAATTTAAATGTTTTAATGGAAGAAGCAAGTACAAATTTAAATTTTGAAAAAGCAATTGAATATCGTGATTTTATTAATGATTTAAATACTATTAGCGAAAGACAAAAAATGGCTGGATTTGATATTGATAGTGATGTCTTTGGTTATTACACAAATGATGATTATGTTAGTGTTCAAGTATTTCATTTACGTGAAGGTAAACTTTTAGAAAGAAACGGATTTTTATTTGATAATTATAATAATGATATTGAAATATTTAAGGACTTTATCGTACAATTTTATTTACAAAAAAACAACCCTATTCCACATACAATAATGGCTCCAAATATTGAGTTAGAAGATGTTGAGGAAGTTATTAATCATAAAATAATTATCCCTAAAAGAGGAAAGAATTTAGAATTGGTTAATTTAGTATGCGAGAATGCTAAAAATAAGGTTGAGGAATTAATAAAGAAGAGAAACATTGAATTTAGTAAAACAAGAGGTGCTTTAAATGGTTTAGAAGAACTTCTAAACATTAGTAGCATAAATCATATTGAAGCTTTTGATAACTCAAATATATCAGGGGCAAGTCCGGTTTCTGCAATGGTTGTTTTTATTGATGGAAAACCAGCAAAAAAATTATATAGAAAATTTAAAGTACAAACTGTTGTAGGAAGCAATGACGCACAAACAATGTATGAAGTAATTTCTAGAAGATATAGGGATTTAAAAAATAATCCTGATTTAATTATTGTTGATGGTGGAGCTCCCCAAGTTAATGCCGCTAAAAGAGCATTAAATGATATTGGCGTAAACTTAGAAGTACTAGGGCTTGTAAAGGATGATAATCATAGAACAGATGCATTATTATACAATAATGAAATTATAAAATTAAAGAAAAATTCATATGAATTTCTATTAATGGAAAAAATACAAGATGAAGTCCATCGCTATGCAATTAGCTTTTTTCATTCAACACATAAAAAAAATACATTTGCTTCATTGCTTGATAATATTAAGGGAATTGGTCCTGTTAAGAAAAAAGCAATTTTAAAAATTATTGGTAGTGGTAATTTTGAAGAAGAATTACAGAAAATAAAACTAAATAAAGAACAAATTGATGAGGTTTTAAAACTCTTAGGTGGCAAATAGAAAATCCCCCGCATAATATAATTTGGGGAGGGATTAAAGTTGCGTTCACACTTCTTAACAAAAAGAGAAAAAGAAATATTCGATCTATTAATAAAAAACTATGACACTGTTGAAATTTCAGACAAACTACATATAAGTGAAAAAACAGTAAGGAATCATATATCAAATGTAATCCAAAAGCTGGGAGTAAAAGGGCGAAGTCAAGCGATATTAGAATTAATAAGAATTGATGAGATTCAATTGTAAGAGAGGATAAAAGATGAAAGTTTACGGCAAGGTTTATAAGGTATTAAAAAGGGAAAGAATGATATCTATTATCGTAAATAACAAGTTGGAATATTTTCATATGACTAATAAAAATATGAAGGATTTCAAAGGGTATTTACTAAAGAATCCATATGTTTTCTTAGAATGCTCTGATCAAAAAACGAGATTTGATCGTTACAGAGTATACGAAATAGATCATTTTGTGAAAATATTAGTTCCTAGAAAAACAAGAAGCAATGTATACTATGATCTTTTAGCAATCCGTAAAGGAGTCAAACAATTATTAAATAAGCCTGTCGCAAAAATGTTTTTAGATTTAGAGTTTTCATTAACAACAAGTTCTAATCAAATTTCTGAAATTGTACAATATGGAATGATTGTTGAAGATGTAAATGGAAATGTAATTCTAGAAGAATCATCACTATTAAAACCTTTTAGAAGAAACTCCCTAAATTCAAGAACATTAAAATTTTTATCTTTAGAATATAAAGATTTTAATGAAGCCCAATCATATATAGAGTTCTATCAATTATTACAAAGATGTATTAGAGATTATAATGTGAAGATTATTGCTTGGGGTAAAAATGATATCTTAGCTTTAGAGCAATCATTTAAGATAAATCATTTACAACCTCTTGATGTAAGACATAGATATATGAATCTAATGCAAATAATGAAGAACTACTATAACTATAAACAAGAAATGGGTCTATTCAACACTTACCAAGAATTAACTCTTGGTGAAAGTGTTGTTCAATCTCATGATGCTTTTGAAGATGCAATGGTAGCAAGAGAAATTTTTCACATATTTAGAAACAAAGTAAACGAAGAAGTATAAGGTTATTTTAATATTTCGTGGTATAATATAATTGTCTCTTCTGAACAAATCAAAAAAGCGCAAGACTTATAATCTTGCGCTTTTTTTATATCTCCATAATCATAGGAATAATTATAGGCTTTCTTTCGGTTAATTCATAAATATAAGTACTTAATTCATTTGAAATAAATCCCTTTACTGATGTGTAATTTGGATTTTTATGAGTAGATAAATATCTATTTAAAGTATCAAATGCTTTTTGACTAATATTATTTACTAGTGTTTCAGAGTTTTTCATATATATAAATCCTCTAGATGAAATTGAAGGGACATTTAATTGTTTTCCTTCAGATACAGTAAATATACAAGTAAGCATACCATCATCAGAAAGTAATTTTCTTTCTTTAATAATTGTTCCATCGGCCACTTGGAAATTAGAGTCAATGTAAATATCCCCAGATTTTACATAACTATCAGTGTATAGACCATTTTCAGAAATTGTTAATACCTCACCATTTTCTAAAATAAAAATATTATTCTTATCGACACCAGTTGCAATTGCAAGATCTGAATGACGCTTAAGCATTGAATATTCACCGTGAATTGGCATAAAGTATTTTGGTTTAGTAAGAACTAACATTAATTTTAATTCTTCCTGAGATGCATGACCTGAAGTATGTGTATCTGTAAGTGGGCTGTTAACAATAACGCTAGCACCAGCTTTGTATAACTTGTTAATAGTTCTATTAATACCTTCTTGGTTTCCTGGAATTGGTGAAGATGAAAAGATAATAGTGTCTCCTGGAATTATCTTAATTTGCTTATGCACGCCATCAGCAATTCTTGATAAAGCCGCTAGAGGTTCACCTTGAGAACCAGTACTTAGTATTGTAATCTTTTCTGGAGGTAAATGTGGAAATTCCTTTGCTGTAATAAATGTTCCCTCAGGAGCATGAATATACTTAAGTTGTAATCCAACATTAATTGTTTTTTCCATACTACGTCCAAAAACAATAATTTTTCTTCCAACAGCAACGCTTGCCTCAACAATTTGTTGGACACGGTACACATTAGATGCAAATGTTGAAATAAGAATTCTTCCTTTAATTTGACTAAAAATATTTCTAATATTTTCAGATATCTTTCTTTCAGATAAAGAGAAAGTTCTTACTCCAGCATTTGTTGAATCAGATAGTAGAAGAATTACTCCTTCTTTACTATATGTTGTCAACTTATGAAAATCAGCGTGATGGGCAATTGGTGTAAAGTCAAATTTAAAGTCACCAGTGTGTAAGATATAACCAAATTTAGTTTTTATAGCTATACCAAATGAATCAGGTATACTATGTGTTGTCCTAAAAAATGATATTTCAAAATTCTTAAATTTATAAACTGAATTATCATTAAATTCAACAAATTCATATTTTATAGTTGGAAAATCATTTAACTTGTTTTTAATAAGTCCAATTGATAATCCATTAGCATATACTTTTGGAATCTTAATTTGGCTTAATAGATATGGTAATCCGCCAATATGGTCTTCATGACCATGGGTAATAAATAGTCCAACGATTTTATCCTCGTTTTCTTTTAAGTATGTATAATCAGGAATGATATATTCGATTCCGTAGGAACTATCAGGAAAAAGAATTCCCGAATCGATAATTAATATTTCATTTCCTGCCTCAACAATGTACATATTCTTACCGACTTCACCTAGACCGCCAAGGGCAAATACCTTTACGTTTCCATCATTGAAGTGTTCGATAAGAGTTTTATTTGATTTTGTGTTCAAGTTGTAAACTCCCTTCTTTTTATTTAATTATACACTAATAAATAATAAAAATAAAGTTAAAAACATTTATTTTTAAGGATTATTGTGTATAATATCTTTGGTGAGAAAATTGAAAAAGAAATTAATTTTGCTAGATATTGATGGAACTATTGTCGATAATGACAAAAAAATTATACATCCATCAACCATCAAAGCTTTAGAACTATTAAAACAAAATAATCATGAATTAGTCATTGCATCAGGTCGTGCATATTTCATGTTATATTCAATCCAAGAAATAATGCATTTGATTAATCATTATATTTTAATTAATGGCCAACATATTATTTCTAGAAATAGCACAATTTATGAAGACACAATTAATTTTTTTAGTTTGGAAAAATTGATTCGTAATTTAAACGAGAAAAATATCACATATGGATTTGAATCTGCTTATAAAGAAGCTATAAGTGAAATAAATAGTAGGGTTACACAAGCCTTTACGGATTTAAATTTAAACTTGCCTCCAGTGAATGGTGAATTTTATAAGGAACAAAAAGTTCACCAAATGTGGTGCTTTTGTGATGAAAAGGATATTGAAGAATTAAAGAAGGACAACCCTGAATTTGATTTTGTAAGATGGACAACTGTTGGTTGCGATATTATTAAAAAAGGTCAATCAAAAGGTAAGGGGCTAAAATTACTAATTGAAGAATTAGGGATGGATATTGAGGATGTTATTGCCATTGGCGATGGTGACAATGATATTGAAATGGTTAAAATGGCAGGTCTTGGAATTGCCATGGGAAATGCAACTGAAAAGTTAAAAGCGGTAAGTGACTATGTTACTGATCATATTAGTAATGATGGTTTCTATAAAGCCTTTAAATACTTTGGATTAATAGAATAAAAAAAAGCCTTAACAGGCTTTTTTTTATTCAACATCCTTAAACTTTACAGGTGTAGAGTTACTAGGGACAAAGAATGGATTATCTTTATTGATGTGATCAAAGAATAATCTTCCAAATAAATGATCATATTCATGTTGGAAAACTATTGCTAGAAAACCTCTAAGTTTAATTGTTGTTTCTTTGTAAGTTTTATCATCAAAATTATAAAGGATACATCTAGCAGTTATTCTTTTTGGACGATGAACAAAACCACCAATTTGTCTATCAACAGATAGACATCCTTCACCAGTTTCAAGATATGTTAATTCTTCAGAATGAGAAATAATTTTGGGATTAATTACCCCATAATGATGTAATTCATCATTTTCGTCATAACAAAGAACAACAAACATTTTTTTCAGTACATCTATTTGAACTGCTGATATTCCCACTCCTGGTCTAATATCATATAGTTCGCACTTTTCATCATCATACCCATTAATTAAATATTCATTCATTAAATTAAGAGTATCTATATCTTCTGAAGATAAAGGTAACTTTACATCTTCAGATATTTTTCTTAAATCAACATGTTCTTCTTTAATAATATTTTTATA
Organism: Bacillota bacterium; assembly: GCA_023410025.1. Classification (GTDB taxonomy): domain Bacteria; phylum Bacillota_I; class Bacilli_A; order ML615J-28; family CAG-698; genus JAEYQM01. Next base: position 50,907 of record JAEYQM010000030.1, on the reverse strand, counting down.
ACTTAGCATTTTTTTCACCAAATAGATAATACCATAATCTTATAATATATTCAAGTTAAATGAAAAAAGGAGCTTTTGCTCCCTTTCAACTAACATCTGAAATTATTCCATGCTGAACCAATAATAACAAGTAAAATGAATAATACAAGAATTAATGCATAGCCTGCACCTGTACCTACGCCTGTTCCGCAGCCATAGCCTGATTGACAACCATAATAGCCTTGATATCCGTACATAATGAAACCTCCTCTCGACACTATATTATGTATTTTTAATTAATTTGCTAGTATATTTACCCATTATATTTCTTTATTATTTTACTTTTATATGGTATACTTATTCAAGGTGATAAAATGGAAAAAGAACAAAATTATGAATATAATATCGATTATGATATGTTTAATGTTTCAGAAATTATAAAGATTTTTGAATTCTTTAAGTTGATTGAACAAAGTAAATATAATAAAGTAAGTAAACAAAAACTTATTGATAGTTATGTCGTTTATAGAAATATTTTAAAAAATAAAGCTTTAGAAAAAAAATATGATAAGATGCTATACGAAAAATCTCGTGTTTCTATTTATCATACAATGAAAAATCTAATATGAGAATTGATTAGGTTTTTCCTCTTCAATATATCCGTATTCTGGAGAATCTTTAATTCTTAAATAAGATTCAATTCTTGATACTCTTTTTGCTAGATTATTAAGTCTGCGACGGTTTTCCATAATTTCATATTGGACTCTATTCATTTGGAAACCTGGTCCCATATCTTGTTGCATCGGTTGCATTTGTTGCATCGGTTGCATTGGTTGCATTTGTTGCATTGGTTGCATTTGCATATATTGAGGGTTCATTTGATGGAAATCAGGATTCATTCTTTCTTGGCTGAATGGATTCTTTTTAAACATAATATACCTTCCTTTCAATGTATATTATGAAAAAAGTATATAAAAGGTGAGAAGATATGCGTTTAGATAAATATTTATCAAAAGCCCTTGATTTATCAAGAAATGAAGTTAGAGATTTGATATCAAAAGGGTTTATAAAAGTTAATGATATGGTTGTAAGAAAAAAAGATCATTATATCAATGAAGAAAAAGATTTGATATACTATAATGATAATTTGTTAGAATATCGTGAGTTTGTTTACTATATGTTGAATAAACCAGCAGGATATATTTGTGCTACAACTGATAAGTTATCGAAGACAGTTGTTCAATTAATTGATGAGAAAAAAGAAATTTTTCCAGTTGGTAGACTTGATAAGGATACGGAAGGATTAGTTATTCTTACTAACAATGGAGAGTTTTCTCATTTAGTAACTGCACCAAAAAACAAAGTATTTAAAAAATATTTGGTGAAATCCAAAGAAATTGTTAATGAAGAAAATAAATATAAATTTGAAAATGGACTTGAAATAAAAGATGGTGATGGGGAAACTTTTATAACTGAGAAGGCAAGGTTAGAAAAGATATCTGATTATGAATATCATGTTTATATAACTGAAGGCAAATTTCACCAAGTAAAAAGAATGTTTTACGCCATTGATAATGAAGTGTTATATTTAAAGCGCCTAGCTATAGGTGAAGTAATTTTAGATGATAGTTTACAACCAGGGCAATATCGACCATTAACACAAGAAGAAATATTATTATTAAAAAAATGAGGTAAGAATGACAAATCTACATATGCTAATAGGGATCCCTGGAAGTGGAAAAAGTACATATTCAAAAGTCTTATCAAATAAAAATAATGCAATTATAGTTTCGAGTGATAAGATCAGAAAAGATAATCCAGGAATAAATGAAGCAAAGGTATTTCCGGAAGTTTATAGACTATGCGCTCATTATTTGGCTCAAGGAATAGATGTAATTTTGGATGCTACAAATATTGATTATATGGTACGAAAATCGAATATAGACGAAATTAGAGCCTATTATAATGATTTTGAAGTAGTTGCTTATTATTTTAACGTTCCAGTTGATATTTGTAAAAAAAGAGTAGAAATTAGAAATTTAAATAAAGAAGAATTATATCTACCAGTTGAAGTATGTAGTTTATATAGTAAAAAGATTCAAGTTCCTGTTTATGAAGAAGGGTTTATTAATATTATTGAAATAAACTAGCACCAAATTTATAGTTAGATAATAAACTATAACAGGAGGGATAATATGGAATCACGTATGGATGAGTTTCGTGCATTTGTAAATAAATATCCATTACTACGAGATGAAGTAAAAAGTGGTAAAACAACTTGGCAAAATATATATGAGGAATGGGTTCTATATGGGGAACACAGTGATTGGGGTAAATTCCAAAAAGTTGTCCAACAAGAAACTAAAGAACCGCTTAATATAGATAGTATTAAAAGCATTGTTGGTCATATTCAAAAGATTAATCCTGATTCATTAAATAGAACTTTAAATACAGCTCAAAAAGTTATCCAAATAGCCCAAACATTTACAGGTGGAAAAACACCAAAACTACCACAAGTAAGCAGTCTGTATTCAGACTGGTGGGATTAGATGGATAGAAAAATACTAGAAAAACTGTATGAAAATGAAGGGTATCTAAATTATTTACGATATCATCCGAAATGGTATCAATATCTAGATGATGATCCTAAAAATTACTCTTTATTTGAAAGTGAAGTTAAAAAAGCTTTGAAGTTAACAACAAGGGATAAACTTGAAAAACTCCAAAATCAAATCAATTTTGCAAATGCCCTGATGAAATATATGAATAAAAATTAACGCTGTCAAGAAAAAATACTTGACAGCATTTTTTAAATAGAGTATAATGTTCTTAAAAAGGAGATTATTAATATGGTAAAAATTAGATTACAAAGATTTGGTTCACATAAACGCCCATTCTACCGTGTAGTTGCTGCTGATTCAAGAAGTCCTCGTGATGGTCAATTCTTAGAAGTAATTGGAACATATCATCCACTTATGAAAGAAAACCAAGTTAAAATTGATGAAGAAAAAGCATTAAACTGGTTAACAAATGGTGCACAACCAACTGACACTGTTAAAGCGTTATTCAATAAATTAGGCATTACTGACAAGTTTACAAATAAAAAGTAGGTGATGCTAATGGCTGGAATTAATTACGAGAAATTCTTAACAGATTTAATTGCTCCGTTAGTGATTTATCCTAATGAAGTAAAAGTTAAGATATTTTCTGAAGAAGCTGAATCAATCACTTTACAAGTAATGGTTAATCAAGCCGATTTAGGTAGAGTTATTGGAAAAAAAGGCCGTGTTGCAAATGCCATTAGAACAATTGCTTTTGCTTGTGCTGCACGTGAAGGCAAAAGAATCGAAATTTCAATTGATGCTTTTTAAAAAATAGGCTATGCCTATTTTTTTTTGATATAAAATTATAAATCTTTATTGTGTTGACATATAATTATAATGAATGTATAATATTCATATGAGTATCTATTCATATATGGGGGCATTATGATTAATAAAGATAAAAGTGTTTCAATTTTTAAAGCACTCGGAGATGAGACTAGGTTAGCAATAATCGATTCTATTTTTAATGAATCTAAAAATGTTAACTGTATTTGTAAAGATACTGGTATTAGTCAATCAGCTGTATCACATCAGTTGAAAATTTTAAGAGATGCTGATATTGTTAGATTTAACCAAATTGGAAAAGAAAGATTATATTATATAAGTGATAGTCATGTTAAGATGATTATTGACCAAGTTAGTAAACATATAAATGACTGTAGGGGAGAAGAATGAAAAGGGAATATATTTTAAGTGGGCTAAAAAACACCCAAGTTTTAGATAAATTAGAGAATGATTTTTCTAATGTTTTTCCAAACTTAGATTATGAACTAAACAGATCTTCTTTGGTTCTTAGTTTTAGTATTGATAATGATGATACATTATATAGAATTGAAGATATATTAACAAGTAATGGTGTTTTATTTAATGATTTAAAATCGACAACTTCAGTTCGTAAAGTTTTTATTCTTGATGGCTTAGATTGTGCTAATTGTGCTGGTAAAATTGAAAGGATTGCTAAAAGAACGATTAAACATAAATTTATCGTTGTTGACTTTGCAACTTCTCGTTTTATTATCGAAACTGATGATCTTGCAAATGTGGATAACTTAATGAGTAGTGTTCAGACAATTGCATCAAGTGTCGACAATGGTATTAAAGTTAGAACTAATCTTGAACATAAAAAAAGAGAACATGATAATATTAAAATTTCTGGGTGGGATAAGTTTTCATTTATAATTGGGACAGCTTTATTCTTACTTGGTGTAATTGTTAAGTTCTCATTGTTAGAATTTTGGGATATTAAAATTCCTGATGTTTTTGTTATTGCCTTTTATTTGATAGCCTATGCCCTTTTAGGAAAAGATGTAATAACAGGTGCATTTAAAAATATCGTTAATGGAAGACTATTTGATGAAAAATTTTTAATGACACTGGCAACTTTAGTTGCTTTAGGAATTGGTTATTATGAAGAAGCTGTATCAGTAATGATTTTTTATAAAATTGGCGAATTATTACAAGAAAATGCAGTTAATAAAACAAGAAAGTCAATTTCCTCTTTATTAGATATTCAACCTACTCATGCAAGGCTTTTAATAAATGGGGAAAGCATTGAAGTTGATCCACTTGAAATAGTGGTTGGAGATATCATTTTAGTAAAAACAGGAGAAAGAATACCTTTAGATGGTGTCGTTTTGACGGGAGAGGCCTCACTTGATGTATCAAGTTTAACTGGTGAAACAAAATATATTGATGTAAGTGTTGGTAGCCAAGTAATATCTGGTTCAATTAATACCAATGGTACACTAACAATTAAAGTGGAAAAAATTTATAATGATTCAACTTTATCACAAATATTACAAATGGTAGAAAATGCAAGTAGTTTAAAAGCAAAAACAGAAACATTAGTTACAAAACTTGCGAAGTATTATACACCAACTATTGTAATTATGGCACTTTTGTGGGCATTATCACCACTTCTTAAAATTGCACCAACATGGGATGATTTTAAAGTAACAATTTATGCTTCGATGATATTCTTAGTTGCATCATGTCCATGTGCCTTAGTAATTTCAATTCCTTTAGGATTTTTTGGAGGAATTGGTGGAGCAAGTAAACATGGTATCTTAGTTAAAGGAAGTAATTATCTTGAAGCATTATCAAATGTTGGTTCAGCTGTTTTTGATAAAACTGGAACTCTTACTAAGGGTGAATTTAGTGTCGAACAAGTTGTTAGTGAAAATGATGAGGATGTATTAAGGCTTGCTGCTCATTGTGAAACAATTAGTAGCCATCCGATAGCAAAATCAATTGTAAATGAATATGGTAAAGATAATATTGAAGAAGAAAAAATTAAAATTCATGCTAAGTCAACTAGACTAGGTGCAAGAATATATTTAGACGATGACGACATTTCTGTTGGGAATGATAATTTTATGGCAAAACTTAAAATTAAAGTTCCATCAATTGATACTGATGGAGTTGTTGTATATGTTGCCAAGAATTTAGAATATGTAGGATATATTATAATTCGCGATATTATAAAACCTGAAGCTAAAGATGTAATCAAAGAATTACAAAAAATGAAAATTAATGTTGCTATGATTACTGGTGATAAGGAAAATGTTGCAAAAAAAGTAGCAAGTGATTTAGGTATAAATGATGTATATTATGAGATGATGCCTGTAGATAAGGTTAAAAAATTACGAAAACTTCGTAAGGATGATAATAGAAAACAAATATTTATTGGTGATGGTGTTAATGATGCCCCAGTATTAAGTAGTGCTGATGTAGGTATAGCTATGGGTGGTTTTGGTAGTGATGCCGCTATTAAAGTAGCCGATATAGTATTGATGGATGATGATCTAACAAAAATACCTCTTGCTATAAAAATTGCAAAAAAGACAAAAAAAATCGTAATTCAAAATATTTGTCTTGCTTTAATTATTAAAGCTCTTGTGTTAATATTAGCTCCTTTAGAAATATCACATATGTGGGATGCTATATTTGCTGATGTTGGTGTATCATTAATTGCAATATTAAATTCATTAAGAGCAGCAAAATTTAAGAAATAACAAGCTATTGCTTGTTATTTTTGAAAGTAAAAAATAGATTGGAGATATTTATGTATTTAGTTGGTAAAATTGTAGGTACTCATGGTATTAAAGGTGAAGTAAAGGTTAAATCAGAAAGTGATTTTAATCGCTTCAAAAAAGGTAATACTCTATATATTAAAAAAGATAATAAAGACATTGAGATAGTAATTAACTCTCATCGTGTTCATAAAGATATGGATTTAATTACATTTAATAACAAAACTAACATTAATGATGTTTTAGAATATGTTGAATGTAATATTTATACAAAACATTTAGAAACAGATTTAGAAGATGGTGAATATTTTATTGAAGATATTGTTGGCCTAAAACTTTACTCAACAAATGATGAATATTTAGGAGAAGTAACGGATATGATAGTTGTTCCTCAAGGATATATTTTAGAAGCTAGAAACGATAAGAAAAAAATTTTAATTCCTTTTGTTGATGAATTTATTAAAGAAATTAAAGATGATAGAATTATAGTAGAGACGATTGAGGGATTATTATGATAATTGATGTGTTGACATTATTTCCGGAAATGATTCAAGGGGTAATAAATGCTTCAATAATAAAAAGAATAATTGATAAAGAATTAGTAACTATTAGAGTTCATGATTTTAGAACTTTTAGTTTAAATAAACATAAAAAAGTAGATGATACGGTATATGGTGGAGGAGCAGGAATGTTACTAACTCTTCAACCAATTGTTGATTGTTTAAAAAGTATAGATGGGTATAATAAAGCCCACAAAATCATCACTACTCCAGCTGGAAATATCTATAATCAACATAAAGCACAAGAATTTTCCAAGAAGGATCATTTAATTGTTATTTGTGGTCATTATGAAGGATTTGATGAGCGTTTATTAAATTATGTTGATGAAGAAATATCGATTGGTGAATATGTCTTAACAGGTGGGGAAATTGCTGCCTTAGCTATTATTGATAGTGTAAGTAGACTGGTTCCTGGCGGAATTAATGATTCATCGATAATGGAAGAAAGTTATAGTGATGGATTACTAGAATATCCTCAATATACAAAACCTGCTATATATGATGGCTATGAAGTTCCAGAAGTTTTACTATCAGGAAATCATCAAAGGATTGCTGAATACAAAAGATATACTTCCTTAAAGAAGACATATATTAAAAGACCAGATCTTATTGATGAAGCAAAATTATCTAAAGAAGATATAAAGATGCTTAAGCTTATTAAGGAAGAAATTAATAAATAAACTTAGTTTATATAAATAAAACAGAAGTTGACTTTTATTGGTTTATATAGTATAATCTTATAGATCGAAAGATTAGACACGATGTTCCGCTACTATTATCATGATAGATATGAACATTGGAAGAAAAAGGAGCGTGAATTAAATGAGTCAACAATTAATCGCAGCAATTACTAATGAATACATTAAAAAAGATGTGCCTGAATTTCGTCCTGGTGATACTGTAAAAGTATTAGTTAAGATTAAAGAAGAAGGTAACCGCGAACGTCTACAAGCATTCGAAGGATTAGTAATTAAAAGACGCGGAAGTGGAGTTAGTGAAACTTTCACAGTACGTAAAATCTCATACGGAATTGGTGTGGAAAGAACTTTCCCAATCCATACTCCAAACATTGGTTCAATTGTAGTATTACGTAAAGGTAAAGTAAGACGTGCTAAATTAAATTACATTCGTACTTTATCAGCTAAAGCAGCTCGTATCAAAGAACGTCAATAAGGAAAGCAGGAAACTGCTTTTTTTTGTTTCCTTTTTAACGCCCATTACATATATTAACTAGGGGATGAAAATGGGCAAATATCATTTAATTGGAATAAAGGGTACGGGTATGGCAGCCCTTGCGGGTGTTCTTTCTTCACTTGGTCATGAAGTTACGGGTAGTGACGTAAGTGAAGTTTTCTTTACAGATGATATCTTAAAAAATTTAAATGTTAAAATAGAAAAGTTTAATAAAAAAAATATTACTAAAGATAAAATATATATTATAAGTAAAGCATATGATGAAAATCATATCGAAGTAAAAGAAATAAAAAAACGAAATTATAAACATTATTATTATCAAGAATTTATAGAAGAGTTTTTTAATTGTTTTAAAGTAGGGATAAGTGGAACTCATGGAAAAACAACAACAACTAAATTATTATCAACATTACTAAAAGATGAAAAAATATGTAGTATTGTTGGGGATGGGACTGGGTTTGGTGAAAGTGATTATAAATATTTAATATTTGAAGCCTGTGAATATAAAAATAATTTTTTAAAATTTAATTTTGATTATTTAGTAATTAATAATATTGATTTTGATCATCCGGATTTTTTTGTTAATATTGATGATACTTTTAATTCTTTTCAAAAAGCAGCAGATAAAAGCAAAGTAGTAATAGTAAATAATGATTGTCCATATGCAAGTAAGATAAAACATGAAAAGAAATATACATTTGGATTTAATAAAAAAAGTGATGTATATTGTGAAGTAATACGAAAATATAAAGAACGTTCACTAATTGTTTTGACTGTATTTTCTAAAAAACACTTTATAAATGTTCCTTTTACTGAAGGTTATATGCTGTCTAATTTTATGGCATCGGTATTAGTTTATTCATTGTTGGGAAAAAATATAAATAACTTAGAAAAAGTAGTTAGTGATTATAAACTTCCAAATAGAAGAATGCAAATATATAAATATAATAGTAATATCATTGTAGATGATTATTCTCATCATCCAACAGAAATTAAAAAATGTTTAGAGACAATAAAATACAGGTTTTATAATAAACAAATATATGTAGTATTCCAACCACACACCTATACAAGAACAATTAATCTTAAAGATGAGTTTGTAGAATGTTTTAGTGATATTAATAACAAATATATTTGTAAAACATTTACTTCAAAACGAGAGAAAAAAAGTTTTATTTTAGAGAAAAAAGTAAAAAGTATATTTAGTGGATTTGAAAAATATAGTTATAGAAAAATAAAAAAGATTCTAAATGAATCTAAGGATATAGTTGTAGTATATATGGGTGCTGGTAATATAAGGAAAGATTTTTTGAAAATTATAAGTGAAAACACTTGAGATAATTTTCATTGTGTGGTAAAATAAGAATATAAAAAGAAGAGGTGATTAGATGAATCAAGCCAAAATATACGATATAGCAGGAGCTGCAGGAGTAAGTTTAGCAACAGTGTCAAGGGTATTAAATCATCCTGAAAAAGTTAAAAAAGCAACAAGAGATAAAGTATTAAGAATTATTAAAGAAAAAGGATATAAACCTAATGCAAATGCTAGGGGACTTGCAAGTAGAAAATCTACAACTGTAGCAGTGGTTGTTCCAACTATATTGAGGGCTTCTATTTCAGAAATGATCCAAGGTATTGTCGATAGTGCTAAAAAATATGGTTACTCAATTCGTCTTTTTGTATTAAAAGATGATGAAAATAAATTAGAATCATGGTCAGAGATTATAGCATCAAGTGTAGATGGTATCTTATTCATGAATGATGAAATGACAGCAGATATTTATCACTTAATAGATCATACTCCAGTTCCTGTTGTTTTCGTAAATGCTTTATCAAAGAGCAAGAACTTCGGTAGCGTATCTATAGATAATGAAGAATGTTCATATCGCATTACTAAGGAAATGATAAGTAGAGGCAATAAGAATGTCTACTTTATGACTACAGAACATAAATATTCTGTAAATGAATTTAAAGAAGAAGGCTATAATAGAGCAATGAAAGAAGCTAATTTAGAACCTAAAGTTTTACGTTCTAGTGGAGACTTATCGATTAATGAAAAGCAATTTAAAGATTTCTTAGAAAAAGTTGTTCCTGAGGTTGTTTTATCAGTACGCGACTCTATGGCAATCTCATTAATGAATGTTGCAAGTAAAATGGGAATTAAGGTTCCTGAAGATATGCAAGTTATAGGTTTCCAAAATACCAGATATGCTGAATTATCTTTACCTAAATTAACATGTGTGGAAACTCCAATTTATGAAATTGGTAACGTAGCAATGGAAAAATTAACAAACCTTATGAAGAGCCCAGATGAGTTTAAACCAGAGAATGTGTTTGTTGAATACAGAGTTATCTGGAGAGAGTCAACTAAATAACAATTAAATAAAAACGTTGATTAAGAAAGCAGTATAATTATATTTATTATTTTAGAGAGATAGTGGACGGTGAAAACTATTAGGTAATATAATTAGAATTACATCTTATGAGTTTTACTTTTTATGAGTGCATCGTAAGATGAATTAAGGTGGTACCGCTGTAATTACAGTCCTTATGTTTATAAGGACTTTTTTTATACTTAAAGGAGGAAATAAAATGGATTTATTAAATGAGTTAAGATGGCGTGGATTAATTTACGATATTATTAACGAAGAAGAATTAAGAGAAAGATTAAAAACACCGATTACTTTATACTGTGGATTTGATCCAACTGCTGATAGTATGCATATTGGTTCATTATTGCCAATTGTTACCCTACTTAGATTTCATAAAGCAGGACATAGAGTAATTGCGTTAACTGGTGGAGGAACTGGTTTAATTGGTGATCCAAGTGGGAAAACTACACAAAGATCAATGAATAGTGTGGATATTGTTAAAGAATGGAGCAGATTATTTAAAGAACAATTTGCAAAATTTATTCCATTTGATAATAAAACAGCGTTTGCTTTAGATAATTATGATTGGTTAAGTAAACTAAGTGCAATTGAAATGTGGAGAGATTATGGAAAACATTTTAATTTAAATTACATGCTTGCCAAAGAATCTGTTAAATCAAGAATTGATTCAGGATTAACATACTTAGAATTCTCATATATGATAATGCAATCAATTGACTTCTTGAAACTTTACCAAGATAAAGATTTAAAATGTGAATTACAAATTGGTGGCCAAGATCAATGGGGAAATATTACAGCTGGTATGGAATTAATTCGTAAATCAGAGGGAAGTGATGCTAAAGTATTTGGTCTAACTATTCCATTAATTACAAAAAGTGATGGAACAAAATATGGTAAAACTGAAAGTGGAGCTGTATGGTTAGATGAAAAGAAAACATCTCCATATGAAATGTACCAATTCTTTATTAACACAGCTGATAGTGATGTTGTTAAATTATTAAAATACTATACTTTCTTAACATTTGATGAAATAAAAGCATTAGAAGAAAAAGTAATTAATGAACCACATTTACGTGAGGCTCAAAAAGTTTTAGCCGAAGAAGTTGTAACAATGGTTCATGGTAAAGAAGCCTTAAATAATGCTAAAAAACTAACAGAAGCTTTATTTAGTGGAAACATTAAAGAATTAAATGTCGAAGATATTAAAGTATGTTTTAAAGATGTAAATTCAATCGAACTTACTGAGGATAAAAATTTAGTAGATGTATTAGTTGAAGTAAAAGCAGCATCTTCAAAACGTGAAGCAAGAGAATTTATTAAAAATAATGCTGTTTCAATTAATGGTGAATTAGTAAATGATTTAGAATTTATTGTAAACAAACAAAATTCAATTGGTGGATTATTCACAGTTATCAGAAGAGGAAAGAAAAATTATTATTTAATTAAACACTAGAGCAGTTTTGCAACTGCTCTTTTTTTAATACATTTCTTTTTTTGGTAAATAATATAAAAAAATGGAGTGATGCTATGTTTAGAAATATAAGCAAAAAAATAAGTTACCTTAAAAACATAAGTAAAAAAACTGGTGAAGAAAAGCAAAAGACCCAAAATAAAAAAACATTAAAAGAAAACATAGATTTAATAAAAGATATAATGGGAGAATCTCCTGATATAGTATTTCGTCATTTTCAAATATCTGAAGATGAAAATTTAAAAGCATGCATTGTTTATATAGATGGATTGGTAAACAATATGTTTATAGCACAAAGCATTATGAAACCAATCATAGGTTTAGATAAAACTATTGGTGATGATATTATTAATTTTATTGATACAAAGCTTTCATATGTAATTAAAACAAAAATAGCAAATACAATTGAAGATTCAATTTCCGAAGTTTTATCAGGAAATACTATTTTGATTATAAATGATAATGAAAAAATCTTATGTATGGATACAAAGGGTTGGGAAAAAAGATCAATTAGTGAACCTCAAACCGATACTGTTGTAAGAGGTCCTAGAGAAGGCTTTACTGAAAATATTATAACCAACACTTCATTAATTAGAAGAAGAATAAAAACTGATAGTTTAAGAGTGGAAGCTATGGTAATTGGTACAAGAACAAGAACTTCAATTATGATTGTTTACATAGAGGATGTTGTTAATAAAGATGTTTTAAAAAGAGTAAAAAGTAGATTAGAAAAAATTGAGACTGATGCTATTTTTGAATCCAGTTATATAGAACAATATATTGAAGATGCTCCATTTTCTCCATTTTCTACAATAGCCTATACTGAAAAGCCTGACGTTGTATGCGCTAATATTTTAGAAGGAAGAGTAGCAATTGTTGTTGATTGTACACCAATAGTAATAACAGTACCTATGTTATTCGTTGAGGGGTTCCAATCTTCTGAAGATTATTATACTAGACCAATATACGCTAGTTGTTTACGATTTATAAGGTATATAGGTTATTTCTTAACCGTATCAACGCCTGCTTTATTTATTGCCCTTACTTCTTTTCATAAAGAACTAATACCAACTAAACTGCTTATTACAATAACTAAAGCAAGTGAAAACACCCCATTTCCAATGTTTTTGGAGGTTATTGGAATGTTATTTGCTTTTGAAATTATTAAAGAAGCTGGGGTAAGAATGCCTAAACCAGTTGGCCAATCTGTAAGTATTGTAGGGGCTCTGATCATGGGAGAAGCGGCTGTTTCAGCAGGTATTGTAGGGGCTCCAACCGTTATTGCTATTGCAATGACTGCTGTATCAGGTTTCTTAATACCACACAAAAACGAGTCAACCTTTATATTAAGATGGTTTCTAATTATCACATCATCTATATTGGGTTTATATGGATTTGCAATTGGGTCATTAATAATAATTGTTCACTTAGCTACACTTACTTCATTTGGAGTGACTTTCTTTTCAGGTTTTACAAACCCATCTTTACAAAAGGATGCAATAATTAGAGACCCTGTTTGGTTATTTAGAAAAAGACCTGCAAATATTGCTGTCAATGACAATATAAGACAAAAGACTCGTAAAATTGCCTTTAGGCCATTTACAGATGAAGATAAAAATCAGGAGGATCAAGTTAATGAATTATAGAAAAATATTACTTGCTTTTGTTTTATTGTTTAATCTATTTATATTAACTGGGTGTTGGGATAAACATGAATTAACAAAAATATTTATTGTTATTGGTATGGCAATAGATAAAGCAGAAAATGAAGAAAACAAGATAGAACTAACAGTCTACGTAATCAATACAAGTGCCAGCAATGAAACCGGTCAAGGTAATAGTGATAAAAATACAGAATCATTAATTTTTTCAACAACATGTACAAATGTTGCTGAAGGAATTAGTATAATTAATCTAAATAAAAATAGACAGTTATTTCTACAACATAATAAAGTTATAATCTTTAGTGAAGAGATTGGTATGGAGGGGATTGCTGATTATGTTAATTCATCAATTAGGGATAATGATTTTCGTGTGGATAACATTTTTTTGTTTTCAAACGGTAAAGCAAAAGATATATTAACTGCGGAATTAAAGGGGAATAAATCACCAAGTGAATTTATCTATGAAACAATTGGAGAACTTAGAAATTCATCAAAACATTATATGGTAAATCTTATTGACATGGTAAATGCGGGAAGTAATCATAACAGGGCCATACTTGTACCAATTGGAAAATTTGAAAAAGTAAGAGACCAAAATGAGTTTAAATTCACAGGACTTGCTGTTATTAAGAGTGGAAAACTTATTAATGAATTGCCTTTTGATGATTTTCTAGGATATATTATTTTGGCTGATAAAGTTTCTAGGGCTAGTTTTGTGTCAAAAAATGAAAATCAAAAAGTAACATACTTTATAAGAAATTCTAGATCAAGTAAAAAGGTAAAAATAGAAAATGATAAGGTAAGTTTAAATGTAAAGATTGAATTGGAACTAGTTATTCTAGAACTGGTGGGTTTTAAAGAAATAACTCTAGAGTTTGTTGAAAAAACCTTAAAAGAAATGGCTAAAGAAGAAATAAAAAAACGAATATATAAAACAATGGATGAAGCTAAGAATATGAATAGTGATTTTTTTAATATTAACTCAATGGTATATAAATATCATCCAAAAAAATATAAACTAATTGAAGATAATTGGGATGAAGTATTTAAAAATTTAAACCTAGAAGTTGAAGTAAATGTAAAAATCAGTAACGTAGGACAAATATATGAAATTGTTGATTGGGGTGGATCGGGTGAACAGTAAACATACAATTACATCGACACAATTTCTATTTACAATTATTTGTATTATTCAATCCTCTACGATTCTAAATGCTGTTATATCTGGAGTTTTATATAATGAGGCGTGGATTGGCATAATTATCGCAATAATTGGTTTTATCCCTATATTATTTATATATAATTGTTATATGAAAAAATATCCAGATAAAAATTATCTTCAGATATGTGAGGATTTATTTGGTAAAATTATTGGAAAAGTTATTGGATTTATATATATTTTGTTTTTTATATTGTTAACATCATTTAATGTTAGAGATTTAGGCTACTTTACACAATCAACCATGATTAATGAAACTCCGCTTCCTGTAATTTTGTTAGTGGCAATCGTGCCTTGTTGTATGGGAGTTAAGAATGGTATTTCAACAACAACAAGATATAGTAAGATATTTGTAATTTCATCAGTTGTCATTGCTGGAACAATAATGTTTTTTTTACTTAAAGAGGCTGATATTACAAATCTACTTCCAGTATTTAATCTTTCCAAAAAAAGTTATTTCCAAGGAGCTTTTCTTGTTTTAAATGTTCCTTTTGGTGAGTTGGTGGTAGTACTTATGATTCATCAATATCTTAAAAATGAAAATAAGAAAGCAAGAAAATATTTATTTTTGGGTTATATAATTGGCGGGTTTATTTATTTATTAATTACAGTAAGAGATATTGCTGTATTAGGAGAAACTTTCTCACTATTTTCTTCGCCATCACTTGTTGCCTTTCAACTAATTAATATTGAAGAAATATTTAGTAGAATGGATATCTTATTTACTGTTATCTTTACAGGTTTATTATTTTTAAAAGCTTCACTATTTTTCTATGTAACTATATTATCAATAAAAACAGTTTTTAATTTAAAAGAAACAAGACATTTAGTATATATATTGGGTATTTTTGCATGTTTTATAGCAATTAACATATCTGCAAATCAAGTTGATCATATTATTTATTCAAGAAACAGCGTATCAATACTATTCTTTTTTCCTCAGGTAGTGTTTCCTGTAATCTTTTCTGTTTTTATGCTTTTTAAAAGAAAGAAGGTAACATAATGTTTTTAGCGATTTTTATAGCATTTGTTGCTGTTTTTTTGTTAGATTTTTTGCCTCTTTTAAAATTAAAGGCTAAAAAGGAAATAATAATATTTTTAGTAATGTTTAACATTAGTTTATTTGTCACAATATGCTTATACTTTGGTATTGAGTTACCTACGGTTGTAAAGGTAATAGATGATTTTATGAGAAAAATAGGTCTAACGTGGGAAAAATAAATATTTTATACAATAAAAGTTTGTTATAAAAATTAAATGGGCGCTTTATATGTAAAGAACGTATATAAAAAAAGGTATGATTGCTAATAAATTTAGCGAATCACACCTTTCTATTTTTTTAAATAAAATTTTGATTATTTAAATAGATAATACTTTTATTTAAAGTTTTTAATTACTTTCTTTGTAGACCCATTTTTGTATATATTTTTCTTAGATTGTTTCTAGCAACCATTGATGCTCTTGCTTGTCCTTCGTTTAATAGTTGATTTAGTTCCTCAGAACCATACCATTTTTTATATCCTTCTTGAACTTTTAGGATTTCTTCGCATACTATTTCAGCAAGTTCTTCTTTAAATTTACCATAACCTGAACCCTCATATTTTGCAGTTATTTCATCAAATGATAAACCTGTGATGGCTGAATAAATTGTCATTAGATTGCTAATTCCTGGTTTTGTTTCTTTGTTATAATAAATTTTTCCTTCAGTATCTGTAACTGCTGATTTAATTTTCTTTCGAATACTTTCAATAGGTTCAAGTAAGAAAATACATCCTTTTGGGTTTTCTGCTGATTTATCCATTTTCTTGGTAGGGTTTTGTAGATCCATGATTCTTGCAGCTGTTTTATTAACTAATGCTTCAGGGATAATAAAATGATTTCCATAACGATTGTTGAAACGTGTTGCAAGATCACGTGTTATTTCAAGATGTTGCACTTGATCATCACCAACAGGTACATAATTTGTATTATATAATAAGATGTCTCCTGCCATTAATGTAGGGTATGTAAATAAAGCAGAAGTAACACCACTTACTTGTTTTTGTGATTTCTCTTTATATTGAGTCATTCTTTCAAGTTCACCCATATATGCTAAAGATTGCATTACATAACCGATTTCAGCGTGTTCATGAACTTCAGATTGGATAAATAATGTTAAGTTATCTGTATCAAGTCCACATGCCATATATAAAGCGGCAACATTTTTAATATTTTCTTCCAATTCCTTTGGGTCTTGTGGGACTGTTATAGCGTGAAGGTCAGCAACAAAAATAAAGAATTCGTGATCCTTCATTTGGTTTTGCAACTTAACAAAGTTTTTTAGGGCTCCAAGATAATTTCCAAGAGTTGGAACCCCAGTAGGTTTAACTCCAGATAGTACAATTTTCATAATTTCGCTCCTTATGAATATAATTCAATAAGTATATTATAACTTTTTTTTAATAAAAATCAAGAAATTTAATAACTTACAAAATTCTAGCAATTTTTTAAAAAGCGTAATGTAAGCGTTTTATAAAATTAAAAAAAGGGGGTTAAAGGGGTAAAATTAAAAAATCAAACGTTTACATTAATTTTTTTTAATAAAATATATTGACTTAACATTGTAATAGTGTATAATTAATCCATACACGTAATCGTGTTATTATTAAATGATTTGGAGGAAGAGAAATGAGATTATTTAAGAAATTATTCACATTAGCTGTCTTCGCTCTTGCAATGGTTGCCCTTGTTGGCTGTGGTGGAGGAAATAAGAAAACTACATTAGTAGTTGGTACACCAGGTCTTTCAGGTGACTTTATTGTCGGATTCGGAAGCAGTTCATATGACGTTTCAATCCGTGACCTAGTTCATGGTTATGGAACATTAGTTGAAACTGAATTTGGTGAATTTGTTTGGGACACTAAGATCGTATTAAAAGGAGAACCTACAACATCTGTAGATTCTCAAGGAAATAAAACATACAAATTCCAATTACAAGAAGATTTAAAATGGAATAACGGTGAATTAATCACTGCTGAAGATTTCGTTTTAACATTATTATTACGTTCTGCAAAAGATTGGAAAACAATTGCTACATCAGCAAATGCTGGTTACTACTTAGTAGGATTTAACGATTTTACTAATGCTGCAACTGCATTAAACGTTCCATTCCCTGGCGTAAGATTAACTGGAAAATTTACTTTTGAATTAACAATTTTAGCTGAAAACTTACCATACTTCTATGAAACTACAATGGTTTCTACAAGTCCAACTGATGTTGAAACATACTTACCTGGATTTGAAGTAAAAGATAATGGTCAAGGTGCTTTTATTGCTAAAAAAGCTGATGCATCTGCAAGTGCAACAATTGCTTCAACAATTGCTACAACTGTTAACAATCCTGCTGTTGGTCAAAGATATAAACCAACTGTAACATCTGGTCCATACCAATTTGTTAACTTTATTAGAGATATCGCAACTGTAGAATTAAATCCACACTTCAAAGGAAACTATGAAGGAAAGAAACCTACAATTGATGAAGTTCAAGTTAAGAAAATCAACCAAGTTACTGACGTTGATCAAGTAATTGCTGGTTCAGTAGACATCGTTGAAGGTGTTGTTGAAGGTGCTAAGATTGAAGCTGCTAAAAAAGCTAAAAGCACTGGAGTTGTATCATATGCTCGTAATGGTTATGGTATGATTGCATTCCAAACAGACTTTGGTCCAACAGCTGAAAAAGAAGTTCGTCAAGCTATCGGTTACTTATTTGACCGTAATGAGTTCTTAACTCAAATTCTTGGTGGATACGGAACATTAGTTAATGGTCCATTCGGTGAAGCTATGTGGTTCTATAAAGAAACTAAAGCTGAATTAGATGGCGTATTAAACAACTATGTATTAGACGTTCAAAAAGCTAACGAATTATTAGCTAAATCATCTTATAAATATGAAGCAGACGGAACAACATTATTTGATCCTTCTAAAGTTTCTGAAAAAGGAAATTACTTCCGTCACAATGCTAAAAAAGAAGTTCTTGAATATAACCATATGGGAAGTTCTGAAAATAATGTTACAACATTAATTAATACTCAATTAGTAGCCAACGCATGGAAAGCTGGTATTAAAGCAAGTGTAACTGAAGCTGATTTCGATACATTATTAACTAACTACTACTATGGACCAACTCTAGGAGAAAATAGAAAATATCATTCATTCAACCTAGCAACTGCATTCTATTCAGATTACGATCCATATTGGTCATGGCATTCTAGTTTAGCTGGAACAACTAACAACCCAAGTCAATTACAAAATGCTGAATTAGACGTAATCATGGAAAAAATGCAAAAACTTGTTCCAACAGCAAAAGAAGAATTTAAAGAATTATTCGTTGAATTTGCAATTGTATGGAATGATTTATTACCAACATTACCAATTTATTCGAATGAATACTTTGATGTTTACAATTCTAGAGTAAGTGGATTAAAGACTACTCCTGTATGGGGTTGGTCAGATGACATCTGCGACTTAAAAATTAAGTAAAAAATCCTTTAGGGGGAGAGGTAGCTCTCTCCCTTTATTTCTAAAAAGCAATTGATTATATTGACTTTTTATGCTATAATAATAAGACTAGATAATTTTTTATATTAAAGAAAATTATTGATATCTTATTATTTCTATGCTTTTATGGACATAATAAAATTATAGAAATAACAAGATATCAAATTAAATGGAGGTATATTTTATGGGGAAATATTTATTAAAAAGAATATTATCTTTAATTCCTGTTGCTTTTATAATTTCAATAATTTTATTTGTGATTGTAGTTAGTGTTCCTGGAGATCCAGTTGACTTAGCTTACTCACATTTATATGGATTACCTGAATTTAAAGGTGAAGAAGGAGCAAAAAGATTAGAAGAATTTAAAGCCGAAAAACGTGAAGAATTAGGTTTAAATGATGGCTTAGTAGTAAGATACTTCAAGTGGATGGGAAGAACTTTAAGTTTAGATTTTGGTTATTCTACTGTTTACGATAAAGAAGTAAAAGATGTAATCAAAGAGCCGCTCAAGATATCTATACTGATTAACATAATATCTTTAGTGCTCTCGTTTACTATTGCAATAATTGCAGGTATTAAGTCTGCTTTAAAGAGGTTCTCACTATATGATAACTTCTGGCAAGTAAGCTCACTTGTATTTATGTCAATGCCAACATTCTTTATTGGGTTAAGTTTAATTTTCCTATTCCCTATAACATTAGGTATTTTTGAATTTGGTGGATTACCAGCAGTTCAAAGTGGGGGAGGATTTTTTGAGAATATATGGAGATGGATTAGTCACTTAACATTACCGATTATTACATTAACAATCGGAAGTTTAGCTGGTACTATTAGATATGTAAGAAATGCTATGATTGAAGTTCTAAAGAAAGATTATATTAGAACTGCAAGAGCAAAAGGTTTAAGAGAAAAAGTAGTTATTTACTCACATGCATTTAGAAATGCATTAATCCCAGTAGTTACAATTGTTGCTGGTAGTTTAGTAGGAATCTTTGGTGGATCATCAATTACTGAGAGTGTATTTGCTATTAACGGTATAGGAAGCGTATTGATTAAAGCCTTACAAGACCGTGATTATAATATTGTTCTTACAATGAATTTATTCTATGCACTACTTGCATTACTTGCAAACGTAATTATGGATATTTCATATGCTTTAGTAGATCCTAGAGTTAAATTGGATTAGGTGGTATGTATGGAAAAAGTGAAAAATATTTTTATGCAAATTTGGAAATCTATAAAAAATCTGTTTGTTTTCTTGTTTGGATTTGGTAAAGCTAAAGAAAGAAATATTCTTAAAGAAGAAGAATTAATGGGTCCAGGTAAGCAAATATTTAAGAAGTTTATTCATAATAGACTTGCAATTATTGGGTTGGGAATTTTTATTCTAGTAGTATTATTTGTTGTAATTGGTTCTAACACATTACCTTTTAATCCTGCTGATAAAGAAGCATCTCAAATTGCTCTTCAACCAGGACTTAACTATTTAGATGTACCAAGTGGTTTAAAAAAGACTGGTGTAAAATCTGTAGTTGATGGCGAAGGAAACAAAAATTATCTTATTGGAAACGGGGTTGCTTTCTCTGTTGCAATAGGAAATAATAATAAAATATATGTATGGGGCTCAAACATAAGTGATATTAAAAAAGTCCCTGCAGAAATTCAACAACAAGCTGCTGATATTGTTCAATTATCTGTTGGATCATCACATGTTGTTGGATTAACAAAAGGTGGAAAATTAGTTGGTTGGGGAAGAAATAACTTTGAACAAGCTTCAACTCCAGAATATAATGATGAACTTGACCAAACATTTGGACAACATAAAAAAACTATTCAATACTATTTTGATTCAAGTGTCAGAACACAATATGCAGCCTTTGGTGTTTCAACAATTGAAACTGACCCAATTGTTAAGGTTGCTACTGGATATGAATACACTTCAATTTTAACATCAAAAGGTTATGTATTTACTTGGGGTTCTACAAAATCTTCTGGATTAAGTGAATCTCAAAATAGTTATAACTTTGCTACTCCATTTATAGTTGTAAATAATACAACAAAGATGATTCAATGGAGATATACAGGAGGAACTGTATTAAGAGATTTAAAGTCATTTGATCAATTAATTTCTGATACAGGATTAACTGTTGTTGAGGGAGACCCAATTGTATTTAGATCTCGTTCAACTAGACTTCAATGGAAATATGCATCTCAAGCAGATTCAGAATATCAAGATTTAATTAATAATAGTGAATTACTTGCGGATGTTCAACTTGATAAGATTGTTGATATTCAAGCATATGACTTTAATATAGTTTATACATTAAGTAACGGATCAACAGAAGTTGTTGGTCTTGATGGTACTGCAAAACGTATGACTGACGAATTAAAGAAAAGTGATGCCGATAAAGGATATTCAATTAAACAAATCGTACTTACTAAAGCTAATGGATTTGCATTAAAAGATGATGGCAAAATCATTGGTTGGGGTGAACATAATGCATCTAACACAATTATTGATATTCCTCTAGATGTTCAAAGAGCAAATATTGTTCAATTAGCTACTGGTACATATCACATTGTTGCATTAGATGACAAAGGAAATGTGTATACATGGGGTTATTCAAACGATTTAAATCAATTGAATTTACCTAAAAATTTAAGTGACTCTAATTTTATTACATCTAATTACTTTAACTCCCTATCTGTATCTAAAGATGGTAAAGTATCAATTTGGGGTAATAAGGGTTACCTATTCGGTACTGATTTAAATGGTGCTGATATATTTAAGAGAGTTATTAATGGTGGTAAAATTACACTTACATCTGCTGCTGTAGCTGTATTAGTTTCTCTTACAATTGGACTAATAATTGGTCTAGTTTCAGGATTCTACGGTGGATGGATTGACAATGTATTAATGAGAATTGGAGAAATAGTAAACTCATTCCCATTCTTACCACTTGCGATGACACTTGCTGTAATCGTTCAAGAAAATGACAAAATTTCAGAAAATGTAAGAATTTATATGATCATGGTTATCTTAGGGTTCCTAAGTTGGCCAGGGCTAGCTCGTTTAGTTAGAGGTCAAATACTAGCAGAACGTGAAAAAGATTTCGTAACAGCTGCAAAGGCTCTAGGAATTAAAGAAAAACATATAATTACTAGACATATTTTACCTAACGTTATTAACGTAGTTATCGTTAGTACAACTTTATCATATGCTGGTACATTATTAACTGAAGCAGGATTATCATATTTAGGTTTTGGTGTTAAACTTCCTAATCCTTCATGGGGTAACTTGCTAACAGGAGCCCAAAAAGTTGAAGTATTAAAAGATTATTGGTGGATGTGGATTATTCCTGCAGCATTCTTAATTATGACTGCCTTGAGTATTAACTTAGTTGGTGACGGATTAAGAGACGCAATGGATCCAAAATCTAATGAAAGGTAAGGTGTAAATATGAGTTTATTAGAAATTAAAGATTTACACACGTATTTCACAACAAAAAAAGGAATTATTAAAGCTGCTAACGGTGTTTCATTCAATATTGAAGAAGGTAAAACTTTAGGACTTGTAGGGGAAAGTGGTTCTGGTAAGAGTGTTACTGCCATGTCAATTCTACAATTATTTGAAGAAAACCAAAAAATTCATCAAGGTGAAATAGTATTTCAAGGTGAAGTAATTTCTAAGTTAACACAAGATGAACTTAGAAAAATCAGAGGTAATAAAATTTCTGTTATATTCCAAGAACCAATGACTAGTTTAAATCCAGTATTTAAAGTAGGTCGTCAAATTACTGAAGTATTAATGCTTCACCAAAATTTAACACAAGAAGAAGCTACACAAAGAGCGATAGAATTATTAAAAGATGTTGGTATATCTAACCCAGATAAAATATTCTATCAATATTCATTCCAACTTTCAGGAGGAATGAGTCAAAGAGTTATGATTGCAATTGCTCTTGCATGTCGTCCTAAATTATTAATAGCGGATGAACCAACAACAGCACTTGATGTAACTATTCAAGCCCAAATTTTAAAATTGATGAATGACTTAAAGAAAGAATATGGTACTGCGATTTTATTCGTTACACATGACTTGGGTGTTATTAATGAAATGGCTGACGATGTTGCCGTTATGTATTGTGGTCAAGTAGTTGAACGTGCTTCATCAAAAACAATTTTTGATGATAATACAGTTTACTCACATCCATATACAGAAGGTTTAATGACATCTATTCCAAGATTAGATAGCCCTAAAGGTAAACTTGATGCGATCCCAGGATCTGTTCCTCATCCACTAGATTTACCAGTTGGATGTAAGTTTGCACCTAGATGTAAATACGCAACAGACAAATGTAGAGAAAAAGAAATCCCTGCTTTTGAAGTAGAACCAGGACATTTCATCAGATGTTTATATCCTAAGAGAGGTGAAAGACATGAATAAAAAAGAACCATTAATTGAGATAAGAAAGCTTAAGAAATTCTTCCCTCTAAAGAAAAAGAATATTTTTCAAAGAAAACAATTTAATGTTCGCGCTAATGAAGATGTCAGCTTCACAATCTATAAAGGTGAAACATTTGGATTAGTTGGTGAAAGTGGTTGTGGGAAATCAACTTTAGGTAGAACAATCCTTCAACTATACAAGCCAACAAGTGGTAGTGCATTATACTATGGTATTCCACTACATGAATTTAATCCTCAATATGTTCTTAAAGAAATTGATAAATTAGTTAAATATCAAAGCGATGCTAAAAATTCATATGATAAATCTTTACTAGTTGATCAAAAAGTTGAAGCTTTAAAACAAGAATTAAAAACTTTTGAATCAAGCAATAGTCTTACTGATGAAAAAAATAAAAAGACATATGAAAGTCTAAAAAATAAACTTGTAAGATTAGAAGAAAAATCAAAAGAATTAAAGAAAGAAGCCTCTCGTCAATTACGTGAAGGTAGTAGAACAGCTGGTGAATTTATTCTTGAAAAAGATTTACCAACAATTTCTAAACTAATGCGTGAAGATGAATTAAATTCAAGAGAACTTTATAAAACTAAAAAAGAAGCTCATTTAGCAAGAAAAGAATTAGATAGAGCGAAGAGCGACATTTTAAAAGTAGAAGCTGAAGTTGCTGATTTAAAGATTAAAGCGAATAATGCTTTAAAAGATAATCATATCAACATTAGTTTAAATGATCAAAATTTGATTGATATTGTAGGTCAAAAAGTTAACGGTGAAGAATTTAAGAAGATAAAAGAATTACTTCAAAAATATAATTCAGAAACTGCAAAACTTAATAAATTACAAAATAAGGTTAAAGCATTACCACAAGAAATTAAAGGTATTGAACAAGAAGTTGATGCATTAAATAAAAAATCAGTTGAAATTAAAAAACAACTTGATTCATATAAACGCAAAGAAGTTCTTCCAATCACTGAAAGATGTTTAGATCCAGATTATCAAGACAAGATGGAAAAAAATCGTGAGTATGCAATTAACTTAGAAAAATTAAATAAACATGAAATTCGTGGACTTCGTCAAAGAATGCAAATGATTTTCCAAGATCCATATTCATCATTAGACCCTAGAATGACTGTTGGTCAAGCAATCAGTGAAGCTGTTGTTGAACACGGATTATTTCCTAAAGGCTCTAAAGAACTTGAAGAATATGTTGTTAATATCATGGCTAAATGTGGTCTTGACCATTATATGATCCATAGATATCCACACCAATTCTCAGGAGGACAAAGACAAAGAATCGTTATTGCAAGAGCTCTTGCATTACAACCTGAATTTGTTGTGTGTGATGAATCTGTTAGTGCCCTTGACGTGTCTATTCAATCACAAATCTTAAACTTACTTCAAGATCTTAAAGAAGATAGCGAATTAACATATCTATTCATTTCACATGACTTAAGTGTTATTAAGCATGTAAGTGATCGTATTGGGGTAATGTATTTAGGAGATTTAGTAGAATTGAGTGCATCAGATGAATTATATGAAAATCCGCTACACCCTTATTCTAAATCACTAATTTCCGCTATTCCAACTACTACTCAAGATAAGAAGGAAAGAATCATTCTTAAGGGAGATATTCCATCAAATATTAATCCTCCTTCAGGATGTAAATTTAGAACAAGATGTCCAATAGCTCGTGAAATATGTGCTCAAAAGAAACCGGAATTACGCGAAGTATCTCCAGGTCATCAAGTGGCTTGTCATTTCTATGAAGAAACAAAAGATATCGTATAAACCTCTTACTAAAGAGGAGGAGGAAAAAATCGCTCAACAATTGCGTGAGAATCCTCCAACAAAAAAAGACCTAGCTGCCTTGGGAATAGCCTTATTCATTCAACTTTTACCAAGAGTTTTATTAGTTTTAGGCATTATTTTCGGTTTACTTTGGTTAATGTTTCAATTATAATCAAAAGGTAGCATTATTGCTACCTTTTGAAAACAAATGAAAACGACATAAATATAAAAAATATAACAAAAAAATGTTTATTTTTTAAATAAAAGATGTTAAAATATAATTAGAAAGGAGGGAGTTTTAGTGGATACACTAAAATGAGTGCAATGTTATGATTCAACTATATACTTCTCCAAGTTGTTTATCATGCCGAAAGGTAAAAAAGTACTTTAATAAGTACGGTATTAAGTACGTTGAAAAAAATATACTTCATACAAAACTTTCAAAAGAAGATATTTTTAAAATGTTAGCAAATAGTGAAAATGGGTTTGATGATATTATATCTATGAGATCAAAGGTATTTAAGGACAGTAACATCGATATTGATTCTATGAAAATACATGATCTTGTTGAATTTATAATAGCAAATCCAACAATATTAAAAAGACCAATTATTGTAACCGAAAATGATTTACAAGTTGGCTATAATGATGATGATATTACCCTTTTCCTTCCTGATGAAATTAGGGATAGAGAGTGCAATTTTTGCTTAGGTGAAGATGATTGTGATTATGTTAAAGCTATAAAAATTTAACAACCTTGAAAAAGGTTGTTTTTTTATAGAAATAAAAAAAGTGTGGAACCACACTTTAATTTAATCTTTTATATGCATTAAATGCTCGTTTTATTTTTTTGTCAGCTTTTTTATATTGAATTTCAAATTCATTAATTAATCCAATGAAATCCCTTTTCCCAAGATTATATGAATTTGCTGAAAATTCAATCTCGTAATCTGTTACACCTAAGTACTCACTTTTATCTATAAATAATACCCCACTTTTATAAGGGAAATAAGTTCTATGAGTTGATAAACTTAAAAAATTAACAAGCTTCTGTTCTCCAATCATTGATTGTAACTCATTTCTGATTTCTGGATTGTTAACAATTGAAGATTCTTTCATCAAAAGAAAATCTTGTTTTGATATTTCCACATTTATCATATTAACGGAGTATCCTTTTTTTCGTTTTAATGTAAGCTCATAGTTATCACGTTCACGAACTCTAAGTGAAACATCTAGGGCTTTTAAAGAAAAACGAGGTGTATCGAAATAATGGTTAGTTTGTGTATCAGTTTTATTACCTTTGAATAAATTTACGAGCTTTTCATATTCTTCTTCGGTAATAAGGCTTTTGAATTCAACGCCATTACTTTTTTGCATTATATCTCTCCTATCCGTATAATTATTTATATTATACATAAAAAAATTCAAAATGCAATATAAAAATATTTAAATACTCACAAAAATTATTTTATTAAATATAAGTGTTTAAAAAAATAAAATTTTGTGGTATTATATATTGGGTGATAATTAATGATTGAAACGTTTAATTGGGATGCATTTCTTCAACCCTATGAACTTGCTATTTCTGGTTTTATATTAAAATTAGAATCTATGAAAAAACAATTTATTATTAGTGGAGTTAAAAATCCTATTGAAATGGTTGTTGGGCGTATAAAGACTCCCTCAAGTATAATTGAAAAGGCAAAAAGACTTGGTGTTGATTTTAGAGACATCCCGGAACTTATTCAAGATATCGGTGGAATTAGAATTACGTGTAAGTATACTCAAGATGTGTATAGTGTATTTGATTTATTAACTAATAGAAAAGATATTGAAACTGTTCTTGTGAAGGACTATATTAAAGAACCTAAAGAATCAGGATATCGATCATTACATTTAATCGCAAGATATAATGTTGAAACGATTGATGGTCAAAAACCAATTTATATTGAATTTCAAATAAGAACACTAGCAATGCATCTTTGGGCAAGCATTGAACATTCACTAAAATATAAATATTATCACAATATTCCAGATAACATTAAACAAAGGCTACAACAAGCAGCAAAAATCACTGCTGAGCTTGATAGTGAAATGACTGGTATTAAAGATGAAGTTGACAGGTTTCGAAACGGAAACACGAGAGAAGAATACGATTTTGATTGGGGTTTAAATAATTTATACCGAGGAAATTTATGATCTATACAGTTTTTGGAAAAGAAGATGAAATTAGTTTAGTTTCAAAAAAACTTGAAGATTTAGGACATATTAGGGATGATTTAAATCCGGAATATATTTTTTCTATTGGTGGTGATGGGACCATTCTTCAAACTGTACATAAATATATCGATATGATTGATCATGTAAAGATTATAGGTATTAATTATGGAAAACTTGGGTTTTATACAGATTTTTCAAAAGATGAAGGTTTAGAAATTTTAGATATATTAGATGAAAATTCTAATAATGTTGCTGAATATAGTTTACTAGAATATAAATTAATAAGTGATAATGAAGAAAAAGTATATTATGCTTTAAATGAATTAGCAATAATTAATCCAATTCATACACAAATTATTGATGTCTATATTAATGATATTCATTTTGAAACCTTTAGAGGTTCAGGATTAATTGTTTCAACACCAACTGGATCGACAGCATTTAATAAATCTGTTGGTGGAAGTATAATTGATCCATCAATTAAAGCAATACAACTTGCTGAGGTAGCACCAATAAACAATCGTGTTTTTAGTACTATATCTTCACCAATAGTTTTATCAAGCAATACGAAGGTTATATTAAAATCAAATTTTGAAAAAACAACAGTTTCCTTTGATGGAATAATTGATGATTTTAAACAAGCAAACACAATAGAAATTAAGTTATCAAAAAAGACAGTTAAATTTATTTCCAAAAATGATTCATGTTTTTGGGATAGAGTTAGGAAGAGTTTTTTAGTTTAGGAGGATAAAATGGCATACACTGAAAAGATATATGTAGCATATGATGGGGCTAATGATAACAAATATTACAACGAAATAAAAGAATGGAAACAAAGTGATGGATCATCATTTGATATGATTGATGGATATGATATCTATCAGAGTATTGATAAAGTTGATGATGAAACTTTAAAAGCAAAATTACAGGAAAGAATGAATCAAGCAAAGGTGTGTGTCCTTTTAATTGGAGAATTCACAAAGAGTTATCGTAAGTTTACTAGATGGCAAGTTGAATATGCAATAAACTCGCAAATGCCAATTATTGCTATGAATGTTAATGGTATTCGCTCTGTTGATTTTGATAGAGCTCCAACATCAATAAAGAAGAATTTATCTCTTCATATTTCATATCAAGAAGCAATTTTAGAATTAGCTTTAAAGAATTGGCCACAAAGTCATCAAAAATATTTAGAAAAAGAAAAGAAATATAATATTAGATATGATAATTCTGTTTATGATGCTTTAGGGCTTGAAACATACGATCTATAAATATAAAATAAAAAAATGCACATAAGTGCATTTTTTTATTTCTTTTCCATAATAGAATCGATAATTCCATATGCTAATGCTTCTTCAGCAAACATATAATTATCTCTTTCAGTATCAAGTTCAATTACTTCATATGGTTTACCAGTTTTTTCTGATAAAATTCTATTCATTCTTTCACGAATTCTAATGATGTGTTTGGCAGCTATTTGAATTTCTGTGGCTTGCCCTTGGGCACCCCCTAATGGTTGGTGAATCATAATCTCACTATTTGGAAGGGCAAATCTTTTTCCTTTTTCTCCACTAGCCAGTAAGAATGCCGCCATTGATGCTGCCATACCAATACAGATAGTAGATACTTTTGGTTGGATTAAATTCATCGTATCATATATTGCCATTCCGGCACTAATTGATCCACCAGGTGAATTGATATATAGATATATATCTTTTTCAGAATCTTCAGCAGCTAAGAATAGTAATTGTGCAACGATACTATTTGATAATGTATCATCTATCTCTCCACATAACATAATAATTCTATCTTTTAATAAACGAGAGTAAATATCATAAGATCTTTCTCCCTGAGATGTTCTCTCAATAACAATAGGTGTATAGTACATATGCAACCTCCTATAAAATAATTCTACACTAATTAATTTTTAAAGTCAACCGAAAATAATGTTATAATTTGACTATGACAATTACACATTCATTTTTAAAAACCTTTCGTATAATACTACTAAAGGAGGTGAAATTATGAACTTTAACTTTAATGAATTTCCAGGAATGCAAAATCAATTTATTGAACCTACACTAGGAACAACTGTTACTAATCTTCCGCCACAAATTAATAATCTTCCTCCAATCGTGACTAGAAGAGTAAGTGTTGTTAATCGTCCAATTATCACTAATCAATTACATATTTTAGAAGACATTACACAAATTAATAATCAATATATTAAGAGACATTTCTGTTGTACAAAACCATCATGCTGTGAAACTAATACATCACAAGAAATTAACTGTTGTAATACAGGATGTAATAGTTGCGGTCAATTTTTAGGAAATATGTAATAATCACTTGATAAACTTCTTTATTAATGGTATAATAATATAAATCAATGATAAGGAAGTAGTACTACTTTTAATGTTTTTATAGAGAGGAAAATGCTGGTGGAAGTTTTCTAAAACAAGAGTGGGAATTCGTCTTTAGAGAGGTTCTAATCAAACCCGTTTAAGTTGCGTTACAAACTAATGAGTGCACAGGCTAATTTTGAATGTGAACTAAGGTGGTACCACGGAAAAAATTCGTCCTTAGGAGTTAATCTCTTAGGGATTTTTTGTTGGAGGAAAATATGGAATTAAGTATTTTAAAAATTGAAGCAATTAAAGAAATTGAATCTACAAATTCAATTCATTCACTTAATGAAGTAAAAGCTAGTTATTTAGGTAAGAAGAGTAAATTACAAGAAATAATGGCGCAAATGAAGGATTTGGATGTTGAAGGTAAAAAAGAACTTGGTAAACAAATTAATGATTTTAAAAGTGAAATTGAGGGACTTGTTGAAGAGAGAAGAAAGTATCTAGAAAATAGGGAAGTAATGGATCGATTAGAAAAAGAGGCCATAGATGTTACTCTTCCTGGTAAAAAGATGAGTGTTGGAAAATTACATCCTCTAACATTAGTTACTCAAGAACTTGAAGATATATTTATTGGTATGGGCTATACAGTTGAAGAAGGACCAGAAGTTGAAAAAGATTTATACAATTTTGAAATGTTAAACTTACCTAAGGGTCATCCAGCTCGTGCAATGCAAGATACATTTTATATTAATCCAGAAAGATTATTAAGAACTCATACTTCACCTGTACAAGTAAGAACTTTACTAAAAGAAGAAGGCAAACCAATTAAAATTATTTGTCCAGGTAAGGTATATCGTAGAGATGATGATGATGCAACTCACTCTCATCAATTTATGCAAATTGAAGGATTAGTTGTTGGCGAAAACATCACAATGTCTGATTTAAAAGGAACATTGTTAACTATTTCTCAAAAATTGTTTGGTAATGAAAGAAAAATTAGATTAAGACCATCTTTTTTCCCATTTACTGAACCAAGCGTTGAAGTAGATGTAAGCTGCTTTAAATGTGGATCTAAAGGATGCCCATTATGTAAACATACAGGTTGGATTGAAGTACTAGGTGCTGGTATGGTACATCCTAATGTATTAGAAATGGCAGGATATGATAGTAGTAAATATACAGGCTTTGCATTCGGTGTGGGAGTAGAAAGAATAACAATGCTGAAATACGGAATTGATGATATTAGAAACTTCTACATCGATGATGTAAGATTTCTTAAACAGTTTTAGAGGTGTATTATGAAAGTAAAATTAGAATGGTTAAATGAACTAGTTGATTTATCTGGACTAGAAGTTAGTGAAATAGTAAGGAAATTATCTCTATACTCTGTTGAAGTAGAAGGAGTTTCAAAAGTTATTGATGCATCAAATATTGTTATTGGTCATGTATTAACAAAGGTTAAACATCCTGATAGTGATCATTTAAATGTATTAACAGTTGATGTTAAGAGTGAAATATTACAAATTGTTTGTGGTGCAAGTAATGTTGATGTTGATCAATATGTAATTGTGGCTTTAGTTGGAGCTGTACTACCTGGTAACTTCCAAATTAAAAAGTCAAAAATTAGAGGAGTAGAATCATTTGGGATGGTATGCTCATTACAAGAATTAGGTGTTGATAAGAAATATATAAGTCCAGAATATTCAGAAGGTATATATTACTTTAAAGAACCTGTGGAAATTGGATCTGATGCAAAAGTTGCCTTAAATTTACATGATGATGTAATTGAATTAGGATTAACTCCAAACCGTGGTGATTTATTATCTTTAATAGGTGTTGCTTATGAAGCAAGCTCAGTATTTAATAGACCATTAAAACAATTAGTATATAAATATACAAAATCTAGTTTAAATGAAAAAATAAATTTAAAATTAGAATCAAGCGATTGTTTATCATATTATGCGCAAGTGGTTAAGAACGTGCAAATAAAACCCTCACCAACGTGGTTAAAATCGCGTCTAATCGCATTTGGAATTAGACCAATAAATAATGTCGTAGACATTACAAACTATATCCTTGTGCTATTTGGTCAACCACTTCATGCATTTGATTATGACAAATTAGGAAAGAATATTGTTGTTAGAAATGCCAAACAAAATGAAGAAATTATTACTTTAGATGGTATAAAGAGAAATCTTATTGATACAGATATAGTAATCACTGATGGACAAAAACCTGTTGCCTTAGCTGGTGTTATGGGTGGATTAGATACTGAAGTAACTGAAGCTACTAAAAACTTGGTAATTGAAGTTGCATGCTTTAAGCCTTTAGTAGTTAGACAAACGTCATCTAGACTTGGATTAAGAAGTGAATCATCAGTTCGTTTTGAACGTGGTGTAGATATCAATAGAATGAAAGCAGCACTAGATTACACAAACTATTTACTAACACAGTTGGCAAATGGTGAAATAAGTAGTGAAGTTACTTTTGAAGGATTAGAAAAAGTAGATGATAAAAAAATAGTATTAACTGAGTGTGATGTTGAAAAAAGACTAGGTATCAAAATTACTAAGGAAGAAATAATTAAAATTTTAAATGGATTAAGTTTTGAAGTTAATGAAAATTTAGAAGTTTTAGTTCCTAATAGACGACCTGATATTACTATTAAAGAGGATTTAATTGAAGAAATAGGTAGAATATATGGATATGAGAATTTAAAAATTACATTACCTGTTGATAATATGGTTGGTTATTTATCTGAAAGACAAAAAACTATTCGAAAATTTAAAACAGTATTATCGCAAGCAGGTTTATATGAAACTTATACATATTCATTAGTAAGTAGTGACCAAAATAATCTATTTACATATAATCATCCTGAAAATATTGAACCGATTAGACTACTAATGCCTTTAAGTGAGGATCGTAGTACTTTAAGATTCGGCTTGATTCCAAGTTTAATTGAAGTTGTTAAATATAATTTGCAACGAAAGATTGAAAATGTTGGTATATTTGAAGTTGGAAAAGTTTACTATAAACAAGAAGATTATACTGAAGAAACATATTTGGGTGGAGCTTTAGTAAATACATTTTCTTCAACTTTATGGAAACAACAAGTTGAACATGTTGATTTCTTCTTAGTTAAAGGAATTTTAGATACATTATTTACTAATTTAGGTTATAAATTAAATTTATTACCACTTGATAAAGAATCAAATGAATTACATCCAAAAAGAAGTGCTAAGATAATTGTTAATGATGTAAATGTTGGGTTTATTGGTCAAGTTCATCCGATGTTTGCATTACAAAATGACTTAGATGATGTTTATGTATTTGAAATTAATTTAGATAGATTATTAGGTATTTCAAAACAACCATTTACTTATTCACAAATTAGTAAATTACCAAGTGTTGAAAGAGATATTGCTGTTGTTGTAAAGAAGAATATTCTTTCAAAAGAATTAATTGATTCTATATATAAATCCGATAAGGAATTATTATCTGATGTAACAGTATTTGACGTTTACGAAGGTGATAAGATTGGTAGTGATGAAAAATCAATTGCATTAAAACTTGTGTTTACAAGCGATATTGCTTTAACTGATGAAGTAATTAATAATAAGATTAAGAGAATATTAAAGGATTTAAACTTTAAATTTGGTGCACAATTAAGAAATTAATTAAAAAAAGACTCTTAGCATAAAATTGCTAAGAGTCTTAAAATTTTAAATAGTCATCACTTTTTAGTTTACTATTAAATTGATTATTTTTTATACCATTTATTACTTCATCAACTATCTTTGGTGGAGTTGATGCTCCCGCGGTTACTGAAATTTTTTGATATTTTGAAAAATCAAAATTTTTTAGATCTTCAACATTTTCAATCATAATACAAAAGGCATTAGTATATTTTAAACAAACTTCTTTAAGTTTGTTTGTGTTATTACTTTTTGGATCACCGACAACAATACATAAATCACTGTCTTTGGCTTGATTAATTAAGGCCATTTGCCTTGATTTTGTTGCACTACATACATCTTCGAATGTTTTGATGAAAGGATATTTTTTAATTAATTTTTCAATAATTTCTTCAACTTCAATATAAGACATGGTAGTTTGGGTTGTAAAGACTATGTTTTTAGAATCTATATTTAAATTATCAATATCATTAATTGACTCGATTAAATTAATTCTTGAATCAATCCCTAGTACACCTTTAGTCTCTGGGTGTGTTTTTTTACCAAAGAAAATTATTTCATAACCTTCAGATAGTTTTTCTTTAATTAAATTATGGGTTTTATAAACATATTTACATGTTGTATTAATTAAACCCAAATTTCTTTCTTTAATTAAATTTATTATTTCATCACTTACACCATGGGCAGTAATTACAATAGTTCCTTTATAGATATTAAATATGTCATCAACAATTATTACACCTTTTTCTTTATAGGCATTAATAATATGTTTATTATGAACTAGTCCACCATACATATAAATTGGTTTTTGAAGATTTGGATCTTCTAGGGCTTTATTAATTATTTGAATTGCTTTAATTACCCCTAAACAAAATCCTTGTGGAGTTATTTTAATAATTTCCATATTTTCACCTTTTATAGTAATATTATAGCAAAAAGAATATAAAATTACACTATTAAAAAATAAAATAAAAAACATTGTTAGATATTATTTTTTATAGTATAATTAATTGGTAATATTTTAAATAAAATAATTAATTTACGGAGGATATAATGGAATTTAGAATAAAAAATGATTTCATGGAATTAACTGTGTTGAGTAAGGGTGCAGAAAAGAAAAGTTTGATTTGTGAGGAAAGAGAATATATTCGTCAATCAGATCAAGTTTGGAATCGTCAAGCTCCGTTTTTATTTCCTAATGTTGGAAGATTAAATGATAATTGGACCATCATTAATGGGAAAAGATATGAGTTACCACAACATGGATTTCTTCGCGATCAAGAGTTTGAAGTTTTACATCAATTAGAAGATGAAATTAGTTTAGTTAATGTTTATAATGAACAAACTTTAGAAAAATATCCATTTAAATATAAAGTAATTGTTACATATAGTTTAAAAAATAAAACTTTAAGAACAAAAGTTAATATTTTTAACGAAGATGAATTAAATATGCCATTTAACTTTGGTGGACATCCAGGATTTAATGTTCCACTTTATGAAAATGAAAAGTTTGAAGATTATAAGGTAGTTTTCAATAGAACCGAATCATTTACTGCCCCATCTGTTACAAACAAGGGAACACTAAACTTTGTCAACCCTTCAATGACATTTACTAGTTTAGATGAGTTAAATTTAAAATATGATTATTTTGAAACTGATGCAATAGTTATTCCAAGAGTAAAATCTGATTCAGTTAAGCTAATTAATAAACTTGGTAAAGGAATTGAATTCTCATTTCCAAAATTCGTTTCTTTAGCATTATGGACTAGACCAGGGGCAAAATTCTTGTGTTTAGAACCATGGGTAGGATATGCTGATCGTCATGATAGTCAAAACTACTTTATTGAAAAAGATAATATTGTTACATTGAGTCCATTAGATGATTTTAGTATATATTATGATATTACAATTTTAAACTAATTGATTTACTAATATTAAAAAATTAAGGAGAATTATTTATGATAACAACTAGTGATTTTAAAACAGGTATGACCATTGAATACCAAGATAGTATATACTCTATTATCGAATTCCAACATGTGAAACCAGGAAAGGGTCAAGCCTTTGTTAGAACTAAACTTCGAAACTTACGTACTGGTTCAATTACTGATTTTTCTTTCAATGCTGGTGAAAAAATGGAACAAGCAGCAGTTGAAAAGAAAAAGATGCAATACTTATATTCAACAACAGACACATATTCATTTATGGATATGGAATCATATGAACAAATTGATCTTCCTTCTGAAAGATTAGAATACGAAAAGAATTTCTTGTTAGAAGGTATGGAAGTTATCATTATTGATTATAAGGGAGAAATTTTAGGTATCCAATTACCTGAAAAAGTAGCTTTAGAAGTTACTGAATGTGCACCTGGTGTTAAAGGAAACACAGCAGCCAATGCTACTAAAGAAGCAATCTTAGAGACAGGACTTAGAGTTTTAGTTCCTTTGTTTGTTGAAGTGGGACATAAGATTATCGTTTCAACATTTGACGGAAAATATAGTTCAAGAGCATAAGAGGCAAAAGATGTTAATTTGCATTGATATAGGAAATACAAATGTCGTTATTGGCATTTATAAAGAAGATGCACTTATTTATACATTCCGATTAGAAACAAAAGTTCTACGAACTGAAGACGAATATGGTATTAGAATATTAGAAAACTTAAAGTATATTAATATTCAAAAAGAAGATATACTTGGAGTAGTTATATCAAGCGTTGTTCCTGAAGTAGATGCAACATTTGAAAAAACATTTTTAAAATATTTTAATTTAAAACCAATATTTGTTGGACCTGGTATTAAGACGGGAATTAAAGTAAGTATTGATAATCCCAAACAGCTAGGAGCAGATCTTTTAGTTGGTGCGGTTGCAAGTTGTAGCAAATATGGTTATCCATGTGCAATTGTTGATATGGGTACAGCAACAACTATTTCGTTTGTTAATTCAAAAAAAGAATTCCTTGGAGGAATTATTTATCCAGGAGTAATAACAGCATATACAAGTTTAATTAAATCAACCTCTCTACTTGAGTCTGCTAAAATTGCTGTGCCAAATAATATTATTGGTAAAGATACAATTTCGTCAATGCAAAGTGGAATGGTTTATGGTACAGCTGGAGCAATAAACGGAATGCTGGAAATGGCTAAAAAAGAATATGGAGATATGTTAGTTATTGTCACTGGGGGAGTAGCAAGACATATTGTCCCATTCTTAAATGATGTTATTTATGATGAAAACTTATTACTTGATGGATTAAAAATAATATATGAAAAAAATGAGGGGGATAAAAAATGATTTTAATTATTGTTGCTATAGCACTAGCATGTGTTACTAGTATTGGTATTTATATTGGCCTTTCCCAAACTTCTAAAAGAAACAGGGTTAAAGTTGGTTTAAAACCTTTATATGGATTATTATGGTTAATAATTATTGCATTTGGTATGTTTACATCTATTGAAAAAAACTCAGTTGGGATTGTGTTTGATCAATTAGATGGTGGTATTCAAGATGAAACATTTGGTGAAGGAATTCACATTAAAACTCCTTTCCAAACAGTAACAAAAATTCAAACATCAAATAAGACACAAGTAATTGAACTTGCTGCCCAAACTAAAGATAGTATATATGCAGATATATCTCTTACAATTGTATATAGAATTGAAAAGGAGAACGCCGGACGTTTCTTTAGAAAAACAAATGCTGGAGATATTGATGGAGCGCAATTAAATTCTCTTGTTCGTGAAATATTACAATCTGTAAGTATTAAATATGATATTTATGGAATTCTTGGAGAAGAATTTGAAATTATGCGTGTTGAATTTGCTGATAAATTAAAAACAAGTATGCTTGATAGGTATCATGTTACATTAGTTTCAACTTCAATAGATGATGTTGATGCTGGTTC
The DNA here is from genome assembly GCA_023410025.1 of Bacillota bacterium. Classification (GTDB taxonomy): domain Bacteria; phylum Bacillota_I; class Bacilli_A; order ML615J-28; family CAG-698; genus JAEYQM01. The sequence goes on along the minus strand of JAEYQM010000030.1, from coordinate 13,328 downwards.
AAGAATTGAAGAGATTATTCGCACTAAGGGTGAAGCTCTTCAACAATTAGAAATTGAAGAAATTAATCGAGAAAAAGCAGAAATTCAAAAAGAAATATTAATGATTGAAGCACAAGCTCAAGCTGAAGTTGTAAGAATTGCCGCTGAAGCACAAGCTGATAAAATTGAATTTGAAAAAAGAGCTTTAGCAACTATGATTACTGAGTATATTGATGCTTTCCCAACATTAACAGAAATTGAAGTTGCGCAAATTGTTCTTCAAACAGTTTTTTATGAAACATGGAATGGTGAATTACCACAAGTTGTAACTGGGGATTCACTTGAAGCAATAATTGGCGGATTATTAACAAAGTAATAACGTTCTAAAAAACCACCCAATACATAAAATGTAATGGGTGATTTTTAATGTTTGATGATAAGGGGCCACTTTTATATATTGATTCCGTTTCAACAGATGCGCAGGCTAACAATCAAACTGTTTTTGATAGCCGAGCAAAAAAGATAATCACTAGTTTCACCGACTATAAGAAATTAAATAATATAATCTCCATGTATCAAAGGGATAAACCAGTTTATTGTAAACTGTATACTAATACTGGTGATTTATTCGGTTTTCCAACATCTTTTAATAATAGTGTGGTAACTGTCAAGACAAATGATGGAAAACTATCTGATTATAATCTAAGTGAAATTAAGGATATTGAAATAATTAATTTTTACTAACAAACATCGTGTTTATCAATGTGACATTTAACTGGAGGGAAGCATTGTAATGCACAGATACAGTCTACATCAACTAGAGCTGTATAGTTTGTGCAATTTACTTGTGGACCTTCTAGTTTTAATAATCTTAATAGAACACAATTGTTTTTGACTTCTTCAACTCTAAATAAGTCAGTTTCACAATTTGTTAATCCTAAGTATGCTGTAAATTTAGTTCCGCACTTTAATGTAATAGTTACTGGTTTTGTATCATATACTTTCTTAATTAGTGGTCCAGTACAAGTTACACAATCAGTTTCTTTGTATGCTTCTTTTTGCATTCTTTCGATTTGTTTTAGAGTTTCAAGAATACAATCTCTTTGATAATTGTTTTCGTAATTAGTTACCTTTTCGCAAGTCATTAGTAATCACCTCGATTTCAATATATAATATGTATATAAAAAATAAGTGTATAGATAATAGCACATTTAAGTAAAAAAAACCAAGGCCACTTGGTTTTTTAAATTTCTTACTAAATTATATTGTTTTTATCACAATTTACATTGCAATTTATTGGGTCTAAGCACTGTAGGGCAACAATATTTTCAATTCTTAATGTTGCAAGGTATCTTGTACAGATAAGCCTATTATTATTTTTATCTAATAGTCTTAAAGTAACTAGTTCTTGAGTTAAGTTTTCAACTCTAAAGTAGATTGTTGTCTCTCTGGTTAATCCTAAATATCCACTGAATTTATTATCACATTCTAAAGTAATAATTAAAGGAACGGTATCAAATGCTTTAGTTATCAATTTTGAATTACAACTCACCACATCATTTTCAATTAATGCCTCTTTTTGGTTTTGGTCGATTTTTTTGAGAATTTCATATATTCCATTTATATTTGGATTAACTATATTTTTAGCTGGTATATTACGATCACAATTAATAAAAATCACCCCCTATCAATACTATAGTATGATAGTTGGGTGAAAAGGTAATCAGTTATTTTATAATTGCTAAATATATTAAAATTAGAGTAGAAATAGTTAAACAGTAGTAACCAAAGTATTTTAAATTATCTTTCTTTACAAGTTGAAAAAATATTTTTAAAGCAAAGTATGTTCCCACTAAACTTGTAATAAATGCAACAATATAACCTGGAATATAGATATTATTTAAATCTAAATCGGCTACACCTAATATCATAGAACCAATACTAATTGGTAAATACATCATAAATGAGAATCTCAACGCTTTTTCAACACTAGTTTTATTTAATACTCCAAACGAAGTAGTAACACCAGATCTTGATATTCCCGGAAATAAACCAATAACTTGCGCTAAACCCATAAAAATAGAAGTTTTTAGAGTTATTTCTTCCTTAAAGGCTTTATTAGACATTTTTTGAATAAATAAAAGTAATAAACCTGTTATAAATAAACATATTCCTACTGATAATAATGTAGATAAATTAACATCAATAATGTCTTTTAAAAGCACACCTGCAATTCCTGCTGGAATTGTAGCAATACAAACAAAAAGGATATATAAAAAATCTTTTTTAAATTCACTTTGTTTTTTAAAGACAAATTTGATTGCTCCACTAATTATTTCCATTAAAAATTTGCGGTAATATATAACAATTGCAATAAATGATGCAAAGTTCACAATAATATTAAAATTAATATCATCTTCCATAGTTACTTTAAAAATATTTTTAAAGATAATTAGATGTCCACTTGAAGATATTGGAAGCGGTTCAGTAATTCCTTGCACTAATCCAAGTAACAAATAACGTAAAAAATCAATAATTGATAAAAACATAATAACACCTCTTAAGTTAGTATAACATAAATAGATTAAAAATCAATTATTTATTAAATCTTTTTTACTTAACTTTTTATATATAATGTGCTATAATAAATAAATGATAATTGAGAAAGGAGATTCTAGTCGTCTAGAATAGTTATATTATGAACATAATTTTAAGTGATACAAATGGATCTAAATTAATGTATATTCTACTAATTGCATTTCTTGCAGTTGTTTTTGGAATTATGATTGCAGCCATTATTACCAGAATAGTAAAGGTTGTAAAGAAAAATAAAAATAAATCAAAGGGTATTGATTTTGAACAACAAATGGTTTTTCTTGAAGCTTATGGTGGTAAAGATAACATAGTTAATGTTAATAATGAAATGAGTAGAGTGATTGTTGAGGTAAAGGATGTTGAATTAGCGGATCCTTTAAAAATAAAAGAACTAGGGGCAACCGGTGTTCTAATTAGTGGTAATATAATTAAAGCTTCTTTCCAAGAAAGAGCAAAATATATAACAGAATTACTTAAATAGGAGGATATTATGAATTCAAGAGTTGATGCTTTAGCTATTTCCAATTTACGAGTTTTATCAGTTGAGGCTATCAATAAAGCAAAATCTGGTCATCCTGGTATTGCTTTAGGTGCAGCGCCGATTATCCATACATTGTTTTCGAGATTTATGAAATTTGTTCCAAGTGATGAAAAGTGGATTAATCGTGATCGTTTCGTATTATCAGCTGGTCATGGATCTAGTTTACTATATTCTATGCTTTACTTAACAAACTATTTATCGAAAGATGATATAAAGAATTTTCGTCAATTAAATAGCGTTACTCCAGGACATCCTGAAGTTCATCTTACTAAGGGTGTTGATATATCAACAGGTCCATTAGGCCAAGGAATTTCAATGGCTGTTGGTATGGCTATGGGTGAAGCTCATTTAAATTCTAAATTTGGAAAACTTGTTGATCACTTTACATATGTATTGTGTGGCGATGGTGATTTACAAGAAGGCGTTGCATATGAAGCAATTAGTGTTGCTGGACATTTAAAATTAAATAAATTAATTGTTTTATTTGATTCAAATGATATTCAACTAGATGGACCAATTAGCGAAAGTTTTAGTGAAAATCATAAAGAAAAATTTGAAGCTTTAAATTGGAATTATCAATTAGTTAAAAATGGTAATGATGTTGAATCGATAAGTAAAGCAATTGAACTTGCAAGAAATTCTGATAAACCTAGTTTAATTGAAATTAAAACAATTATTGGAGAAGGTTCATCTAAACAAGGTACATCAAGCGTTCATGGTTCACCAATTCCCGGTGAAGAAGTTGAAAAAATGAGAAAAACTTTAGGTGGGGAATCTTTTGAAATATTACAAGAAGTTAAAGATTTTTATAATGAAGTAATTAAGAAAAATGAAGTCATTCATAATCAATGGCTAAATTTAAAAAATATTGAAAATAATGAATTATTTGAAAAAATGTTAACAGGTAATTTTGAAATTGACTTTGATAATCAAATCAGTAAATTTGGTAGTGATTATACACAAGCAACTCGTGTAAGTAGTGCTCAAATTTTAAAGGAATTAGCACAAGTAAATCCAATGTTAATTGGTGGGTCTGCTGACCTTTCTTCATCAACTGGTGTAACTGGTGCTGATGGTGTCTTTTCAAAAGATAACTATAGTGGAAGACATGTTAAGTTTGGTGTAAGAGAACATGCAATGGCAGCTATTTGTAATGGTTTAAGTTTACATGGTGGATTAAGACCATATTGTAGTGGATTCTTTATTTTCAGTGACTATATGAAACCAGCTATTAGACTTTCAGCTTTAATGGAGCTTCCAGTTATCTATATCTTTACTCATGACTCAGTAGCAGTAGGGGAAGATGGTCCAACTCATCAACCAATTGAACAACTTACGATGTTACGTAGTATTCCAAATTTAAATGTAATTAGACCTGCTGATGCTAATGAAGTAAAAGAGGCATATAAGATAGCTTTAAATTCAACGCATACGCCAACAGTTATTGTTCTTACAAGACAAAATGTTCCAACTATAACAGTTAATCCTAATGTTCAATTAGGTGGTTATGTATATAGTGATGCAGAAGATATTGATGGAATAATTATTGCTAGTGGATCTGAAGTCTCAATATGTAAAGAAGCAGTTAGAATATTAAAAGAAAAATCTATTAATGTTCGTTTAGTATCTTTACCATCAACAACATTATTTGATAAGCAAAGTTCTAACTATAAAGAAGAGGTACTTCCATCATACATTACTAAGCGTTTAGCTGTTGAAATGAGTGAAGGAGCTCATCTATATAAATACACTGGTTTATATGGAAAAGTATTTAATATTACAACATTTGGTAAGAGCGGTAAAGGACCTGAAGTTGTTCAAGACTTTGGATACTATGCTGATAAAATTGTTGAGGAATATTTAAAACTTGAAAAAGTAGATATTACAAGATATTTGAAATAATAAAAAGGGCTATTTAGCCCTTTTATTTTAGTGACTCAGTAATGTGTGAAACAATTGTTTTTTTTAGATCGGGTGACGCCTTTTTCCAAAGAACTTCAAACATAACTCCAAGACCTGGTAAAACTTTTTCTTCACCAATAGACATTGCGTCTTCAATAGTTGAACGAATTGAATCACTACTAGAGTTTTGTAAGTTGCTAATTACAGCACTTCTGATATTAATATCCATAAAATTTCTCCTTTTTTAAATGTTTATATACGTATTTTCTCTAAAAAATGGTATAATATACATATATAAAAAAATAAGGAGTTTATATGAATTTTTTAGAACTTGTAAATAAAAATAAAGATAATCTATTAGGCGACTTAATCAAATTGTTGCAAATTAATACGGTTTTAGTTGAACAACCTGAAAATAAGAATGCACCATTTGGGGATGGTTTAAAAGAAGCATTAGACTATGTTTTAAAATTAGGGGAATCTTTTGGATTCAAAACTTTAAATGTAGATAATATTGCTGGTCATATTGAATTTGGTGAAGGTGAAGAAATTATTGGTGTACTTGCACACTTAGATATTGTTCCATTTACAGATGGTTGGAAATATGAACCTCTAAGCGGAACTATTGAAGGTGATAAATTATATGCAAGAGGTGCTCTTGATGATAAGGGTCCTTTAATGAGTTCATTATATGCAATGAAAATTTTAAAAGATATGGGATTTAAGCCTAATAAGAGAATTAGATTAATTATTGGTACAGATGAGGAAAGCAATTGGCGTTGTATTAAACGTTACTTAGAAGTTTGTGAAATGCCAACAATTGGTTTTTCACCTGATGCAGAATTTCCAATTATCTATGGTGAAAAAGGAAATATGTCAATTGATATTATTTCTAAATATGTTGATAAAGATTTAGTAAAAATTGAATCAGGTGATAGATATAATGTTGTTCCTGATAAAGTAGTTGCTATGTTTAAAAAAGAAATACCTGGTTTTGAAGAATACTTAAAAGAAACAGGTTTAAAAGGTGTAAAACAAGGTAATACATTAACATTAAGAGGTAAAGCTGCTCATGCAATGGAACCAAATAATGGTGTTAATGCCTTAGTAAAACTTTCAATATTCTTAAAGGATAAAGTAGAAAATCCCCTAATTAAATTTGTTGGTGAAAATTTAATTGATACAAGATTTAAGGAAATTGGTCTTAACTTTACTGATGAAGAAATGGGAGACTTAACTGTTAACGTTGCTCTTGCAAAAGTCGATGAAAATGGTGGTAAAGTTGGTATCAACATGCGTTATCCAAGACATTGGGATGAAAAGAAATTTATAAATAAATTTAAAAATTTAGCTGAAGAATATGGTTTATCTATTAATGTTATTAAAGATAGTGGACCACATTATGTTGATAAGGATAGTGAATTAGTTAAAACACTTCACAATGTATATATTAAATATACAAATGATACGTCTTCAAAACTAATGACTATTGGTGGAGGTACATATGCTCGAGCACTTAAAAATGCAGTTGCTTTTGGTATGCTTATGCCAGGTCGTGAAGATGTAGTTCATGAAGCTAATGAATTTATCTATATCTCAGATTATTTATTATCAACAGCAATTTACGCTGATGCTTTATACCAATTGGGGAAATAAGATGCGATTAAGAAAGATAAAAAATGCTAAAGAAAGATTAGAGAAGAGAAGCGACTTGGTCATCTTTGATGCACAAAGTCATAAAGGGAAATGGAACAAGTTATTTGGTAATGAAAATCCAATTTATCTTGAAATTGGTATGGGTAAAGGTAAATTTATTACTACTCATGCTTTACAAAACCCTAATATTAATTATATTGGCTTAGAAAAGGAAGAGTCAGTTTTAGTAAAAGCAATTGAAAGAGTTGAAGAAAAACCAAGTAATTTATTTTTTATTTGCGGAGATGCAAATCTTATTACTGATATGTTTGAAGAAAATGAAATATCAAAGATTTATTTAAACTTTAGTGATCCATGGCCTAAATCAAGACATACGAAGAGAAGATTAACATATGCAAGTAATATTGAAAATTATAAATTAATATTAAAAGATAATGAAACAATTGAATTTAAGAGTGATAATCGTCATTTATTTGAATATAGTTTACAAATGTTTGTTTATTCTAAAATGGCTATTGTTGATTTAAGTTTAAATCTTCATGAAGATAAACAGGATGTTATTACAACTGAATATGAAGACAGATTTGTTGAAAAGGGTAATGTTATATATTTTATTGAGGTGAAAAATGGAAAGCATGAAATTATATGAAACACTATTAAACTTAAATGGTGTTAGTGGACATGAAAGAATTGTAAGAAAATTTGTAAAGTCAGAATTAGAACAATACAGTGATGAAATAATCCAAGATAAATTAGGAAGTATCTTTGGGGTAAGTAAGGGTAATGGACCTGTTATTATGATTGCTGGCCATATGGATGAAGTAGGAGCAATGGTTGTTAAGATTACTGAAAAAGGTTTTATTAAATTGCTTCCAATTGGTGGAATTAATGCTGATGTATTCTTATCTCAAAATATGAATATTGTCGTTAGTGAAGATAAATGTATTCGTGGAGTAATTGGTGCTATCCCCCCTCATATTAATAGAGGAAGTGATGCTCCTCATAAAGATTTATCATTTGATGATTTGTTATTAGATATTGGTGCTGATTCTTATGAACATGCTGTGGCAATGGGTGTAAAAGTTGGTCAACAAGTAGTACCAGTAAATAATTACTATGTAATGGAAGATGGTAAAAAAATTGTTTCTAAAGCATGGGATAATCGTTTTGGTGTTGGTATGGCACTAGACGTTATGAAAGAAATTCATGGGAAAGATCATCCTAATACAGTAATTTGTGGGGCAACTGTTCAAGAAGAAGTTGGTTTGCGTGGGGCAACTACAGCTTCACAAATGGTAAAGCCTGATTTATTTATTGCTGTAGATGTATCTCCTGTGGGTGACTTCTTAGATCCATCTAATCCAAAAGCATTTGGGAAATTAGGTGATGGATTCTTAATAAGATTCTATGATCCACGTTGCATTATGCATAATGGAATTAAAGATTATTTCGAGAAACTTGCTAAAGAAAAAAATATTAAATGTCAATACTTCTTATCACAAGGTGGAACTGATGCCGCTGCAGCTCAATATTCAGGAGCAATTGCAACTACAGTTGGCTTACCTGGTAGATATATTCATACTACAGCAGCAATAGTTGATGTAAGAGATATCGAGGAAGTTAAAAAAATGTTAATTGCTTTAATTGAAAATTTTGATTTTAAAGCATTAGAGGAAGTTAAGGCTAATGTGTAAAGTTTACGTTGGAAGTAAAAATAATGTAAAACTTTCAGCATGTAAATTGGTATTAAATGACTTTGAAGTTATTGGCTATAATAGTAATAGTAAAGTTAGTAGTCAACCAAAAACTGATGAAGAAACCATTGCAGGAGCAATAAATAGAGCCAAGGATATTCCTTATGAAGGAATAAGAATTGGTTTAGAAGCTGGTGTTCATAAATGTATGGATAACTTATATTTAGTTAATTGGGGTGTTCTTATTGATGAAAATAATAATATCTATATCGCTGGTGGAACAAGAATTCCCCTTCCTCGTTTTGTTGAGGAAAAGATTTATTCAACTAATATGGAACTTGCAGAAATTATGGATGAATATTTTAATACAATAGATATCAAACATAATGAAGGGGCCGTAGGTGTATTTACTAGTGGTCAAGTAAAGAGAGTAGATATCTTTATCCACATTGTAAAATTGCTATATGGCCAATATTTAGCAAAAAGAGATATAAATAAATAATATAGGAGGATTAAATGAAAGGTTTAGTTATATTAGGGAATGGTTTTGAAGATACTGAAGCACTTGCTCCGATTGATGTTTTAAAAAGAGGGAAAGTAGAAATAGTAACGGCAACAATTAATCCAGATTTACTTGTAACAACACAATATAATCATTTAATTCAAGCCAACACTTTACTAAAGGATGTTAATCCAGACGAGTATGATTTTCTTTTAATTCCAGGTGGAAGAGCTGTTAATGGGTTATTAGAATCAATTTTAGTTGATAAGGTAGTTAATGAATTTAGTAAACAAAATAAACTTATTGCTGCAATTTGTGCAGGACCTAAAGTATTAGGTAAAAATAATCTTCTAAAAAATAAAGAGTATACATGTTATCCTGGATCTGAGTCTTTTATTGATGGAATAAAAGTTGATAAAGGTGTTGTTGTAGATGGTAATTTTATTACTGGAAAGTCAATGTATTATTCAATTGAATTTGGTCTTGAAATTCTTTCAAAACTAATGGGTAAGGATGTAGCCAATCAGGTATTAAATGGTATTAAAGGAATAGCTAATTAGCTATTTTTTTTATCCCAAATTAAGTATATATACATATAATAGATTGGGTGATAATTATTAATTTAGTATTTGAGGGTGGAGGAATTAAAGGTTTATGTTATATTGGGGTAATGAAAGCTTTTGAAGAACGTGGAATTAAAATTAACAAAGTTGCTGGAACAAGTGTAGGTGCATTATTTGCTTCACTCATTAGTGCTGGTTATCGCTCTAATGAAATTATTGATATAATAGAATCGATTGATATAGAAAAATTATGGAAAAGAAATAATAATATTATTTACAAAACCAAGGAAATAATCGCTAATAAATCTATATATGATGTAAGTCTTCTTGAAGAGTTGTTAGAAGAGGTTTTAAGTAAAAAAAACATAACTAAATTTATTGATGTAAAGCAAGGGGATGATTATAACTTAAAAGTAATATCTACAATTATTAAACCAAAAAGCTTAGTAGTAATACCAAATGATTTAAAAAAATATAATATTGATCCCGATAACTTTAAAATATCTAAAGCTGTTTCGATGAGTTGTGCCATTCCCTTGGTATATCAAAATTATAAACTAAATGGGTATAGGTTCGTTGATGGAGGAATTGCTGATAATTTCCCTATTTGGTTATTTGATAATCCAATTGGAGTGAGAGTAAATGGTAATAATAAAATTATAAAGCTTATTAACAATTTTTATAAAAAAGACAAAATTAAAATGAGTAATTTAGAAAATATTATAAGTATTGATACTACTGGTTTTAATGCAATAAAATTTATTGATGGACTTAATTGTAAAAGTCAATTAATAAATCGTGGTTACTACTATGCAAAGCAATTTTTAGATAATTTAATGATGAATTAAAATTAAATAATACTTGAAGAAAAAAGTATTTTATGATAGAATGAATATATATGAAGTGTGGTGGTAACAATGAAAAAACCTAATGATATAACAAATATCGATAAACTTGATACAACTAAAGAACAAACTAACATAGAAGAAACTAATCAAGAAAATACTCATGAAGAAACTGCCCCTGTTAAGGAATATGTTTTTTCAAGAATCCTAGATGTAGACTATAATCAAGGTTTGAGTGAAGAAATTGCTTCAGAAAGAAAACTTCATGGATATAGTAATGCCATTGTAAATGCAAATGGTAAAACTGTTGGTAAAATTATTAGGGATAATATCTTTACATTTTTTAATATGTTATACTTAGTGATTACAATTTTGCTTTGTATTGCGCAAAGTTGGTCAAACTTAACATATTTACCAATAGTTCTAGGTAACTTAGTAATTGGAATTTTTCAAGAAATAAAAGCTAAGAAACAAATTGACAAATTGTCATTAATGGTTGCTCCGAAAGCAATAGTTATTCGTGATGGCGAGAAAAAAGAAATTAATACTGCTGATGTTGTAATGGATGATATAATCTATTTAACAAGTGGAGATCAAATATATGCCGATAGTATTGTTGTTGAAGGCAATGTTGAAGTAAATGAATCTTTAATTACAGGTGAGGCAGATGCAATTGGTAAAACCCAAGGCGATCTTTTATACTCTGGTAGTTATGTAGTTGGTGGATCATGTTATGCAAGAGTTGAACATGTTGGTACTGATAACTATATTGAAAATCTTGCAAAAGAAGCAAGAAAACACCAACCTCCAAAATCAGAATTATTAAAGACATTAAAAGCAATTATTAAAATCGTTGCTGTTATTATTATCCCTTTAGGAATACTTACATTTATTCAAACATGGAATAGTGATTCAGTAAATATATTAGATTTTATGGCAAGATATACTGAGTCAATTGAAAAGACTTCAGCGGTTATAATAGGAATGATTCCTTCAGGATTATTCTTATTAACAAGTGTTGCCTTAGCAGTTGGTTCTATTAACTTATCTAGAAATAAAACTTTAGTCCAAGAATTATATTGTATTGAAATGTTAGCAAGAGTTAATGTTTTATGTTTAGATAAAACGGGAACAATTACAGATGGTACCATGAGAGTTATTGATTGTGTCGAAGTTAAAAACACAACTGATTATACAATTAGAGAAATTATAGGTTCAATAATGAATGCTTTTGAGGAATCAAATCCAACAAGTGAGGCATTAATTAGATACTTTGATAAAAATAAAGTTTTAGAAAGTACCAATAAAGTTCCATTCTCATCACAAAGAAAATTTAGTGCTGTAACATTTAAAAATCCTAATAATGGTGAAAATGTTGGTACATTCTTCTTAGGTGCTCCGGAATTTGTTTTAACTGATCAATATGAAAAAGTTAAAGGAAAGGTTGAAAGATTTGCTGCTCAAGGATGTCGAGTTCTTGTCCTAGGTCATATCTCTTCAACATGGAAAGAAGGCCAAACTCCTAAATCAGTTAAGGCCTTAGCATTAATTGTTATTCAAGATCATATTCGTGAAGAGGCATTCTCAACAATTGAATATTTTCGTAAAAATGGTGTTGATGTTAGAGTAATTTCTGGTGATAATCCTATTACAGTTTCAGAGATTGCATCACGTGCAGGTGTTGAAGGTGCTAATAGATTTATCTCACTTGATGGTTTAACTGATGAGGAAGTAAGGGAAGTTGCATTTGATTACGTTGTATTCGGTCGTGTAAGTCCTGGTCAAAAACGTGTATTAGTTCAAGCCTTTAAAGAAGCCAAAAAAACTGTTGCCATGACTGGAGACGGTGTAAATGATATTCTTGCTTTAAAAGAAGCAGATTGTTCAATTGCAATGGCCTCAGGAAGTGAAGCTACAAGATATGTTTCACACTTAGTGTTAACAGATTCTAACTTTGCATCAATGCCTAAGGTTGTTCAAGAAGGAAGAAGAGTTATTAATAACGTTCAAAGAACTTCAACTCTATTCTTATTAAAAACAATTTTTATGGTACTACTTACAGTTATGTATTTAATCCTTTCAAAGGTTACTACTACAGGATATGGTTATCCATTCAAGACTTCCCAATTTATGTTGATTGAATTCTTTGCAATAGGATTTCCTGCTACTCTACTTTCAATACAACCAAATAAAGAAAGAGTTCAAGGAAAGTTTATATTTAACGTATTAAAGGTTACTTTACCTGCCGCATTAACGGTGGTAGTGTTCCACGGTATCTTATATGCTTTAGTCCCTATACTTAATTTAGAACCTGAAACTTTCTCAACAATTGCCTTTATTATGACTACAGGTATTTGTTTAATGGTTTTATTCAAAGTATGTAGACCATTTAACTGGGTAAAAATCCTTATGTTCTCATTTATGGTTGCTTTCACACTTATTGCCATTATCTTCTTTGGAGATAAAGAAATCTTTGGAAAATCATTTTTAAATTTAGTACATCTAGATTTACAAAACCTATTGTTATTATTTTTATTCTTAGAATCAGCATATCCAACAATTACAATAGTATCTAGATTACTTGAGAAGATGAAAATCATTAGATAATTTAAAAAATTAAAGTCAAATTATATATTCCATTTATCAATGGGTGACTAAAAAACACAATTTATAGTATCTATAAAAGAGAGATAGCACAGATACCACTAAACATAGTGTACACTGTGCTATTTTTAAATTATGTGTCAATCAGTTAAAAGTAAAAGATGACTTTTATGATTCATAATCACAACAGAAAAATCTTTATATAGAACATATTTCAATGTTGAAAAAAATAAAATACTTAATGATCATACGATAATGATTTTATTTTCTATTTCAATGGTAAACGAAGAAGGTATTTGATTATAGATAAAGGAAATAAGGTATTTCATTTAATTATTGATAAGTAGATCTTGCAATATACCCGATAAAACAATATCTGAAAAGTCGGGAAGAGTCATTTCTTTTATGATATTATTAATGTTGAAAGGAGGAATAAAAATGAATCTT
>JAEYQM010000053.1 GCA_023410025.1 Bacillota bacterium | reverse complement strand
AATCTCTTCAAGTAAAATACTAATCATTTCCTCTTGAATATTATTTAGACCAGTTGGAGCCGGTTTATAATTTCCACCATTAGCGACAAAACAAATTCCTGTTTTAGCTAATTTAGAAAAATACATAACTGAGCATACTCCATATGCACCACCAGTATAACCTCTAATATTAATCTTATTATCGTTATAGTAACGACTGGCAAAGAAATTCATATTAAATAGTGTATCGACACTTTCTTTTTTTAAAATTTGAATATCTTGATACATTCCATCATTCATAAATACAATCATAATTTTACTTAAATCTTGCACACTTACAAATAAACCACCAGCAGGTCCACGAAAATTATTTCCAATTGTGAAATCAGGATATGTTGCATCAATAAAAAATTGAGAAGTTTTGTTTGTTGAAAAGCCAGTAAATGTATCAGAAATTTTATCTTTATTGGTAATTTTATTAGCTTTAAAACTTGCATCGATATTTAATGGTTTAAATAAATATTCACTTACAAAATTAGTAAATAGTTGATTACTACATTTTTCAATAATACAAGCTAAAATTCCTGATCCAAAATTAGAATAAATATATTTTTCACCAGGAGGATAATCGGAATAAGTTTTATCGGTATATAATTCACTATTTTGATTAAATAATAAATCTTCTAAACTTACAAAGTCATGCTTGCCATTTACACCATTATAACCTATATCTTCTTCAATTCCATCCGTAATACTTGATGTATGTAGCATTAGCATTCTTGATGTAATTGGAATATTTGGATACTTTGGATTTCTAACCTTAAACCCTAATATATTACTTATATCATCCTCTAGATCTAATAATTTTTCTTCTACTAATTTCATTGCTACTAATCCAATTATAGCTTTGGAAATAGACGCAATTCTAAAAATTGTTTCTTCATTAACCTTTTTATTATCAACTAGTGAACTATATCCATAACTATACTTAAATTCATTTTCACCTTTTATTAATACAACACTTCCACCAACAATTTGATCTTTAAAAATGCTATTTAATTTTTCATTTATTTCCACAATTTACCTCCAAATATAAAATATATACTATTATTTCCAATACATACTTCTAGGAAAAACAGTTGTAAGTAGTATAGCATATGATATTAAAACAACACTACTTATAATAAATATAAAAATATTTTTCTTCGTTTTTAATTTAAAAATTTTCAAATAATTTATTATAAATAATAAAACTGTAATAATTCCAACTATCATCCAAAATATATCCGTTACATCATTAGCATTAAATTTAGGATTATCGCATGGACATCCAAACCACTCAACTAAAAAATTAGAATTTATTAAATAATATGGAATGTATAGTAATGGGAAAAATAAAATCGAATAATATACTTTAAACCACTTTTTCATATAACCCCTCCTAAAATAATTATTACGTTTATTATATCATAATCACTAATATTTATATACCCTATTATTAAATAAATATTTTTTTTGAATACTTATTTAAATTGTATTTAAAAATAAAACCTAGTGAATGAACTAGGTTTAATTTTAACATGTATATTTTAGTAAGTCTTATAATATTCAAAAGTAAAAGTTGCCACTAGTTTTGAATCATTATCTGCTTCCGTAGTCACATATACTGCATTTTCAGCAGTTTCATTCATATGTACAGCCCCACCTACTGAATAAAAATAATCAGCATTAGCATTTCTAGCTAATAGCAGATATTCTTCTTCAACAATAATAGCAGCCGCACTATATCGAAACCAATTATTATCTTTAGTAATTCCGCAATCAAAATTTATGTTGTCTCCTCTTATTCAATTTTTTTTATTATAATTATGTAATATATTTATTTTATATAGAATCTTTCGTTGAATGTAATTATTTAATTATTATTCATTTGGTATATTTAAATTTAACACTTAATATATATTATCTAATTTAGTTCTATTTTAGAAAATCTAAACTAATAAGATTCATCATATTTAAACCTTTTACGATAAAAAATATTCCTAAAATAAATAGAAATATGTACAACATATATTCTAAAAATAAATATTTTTTTATTCTTACTCTTTTAGGATTTTTAATAAGAATTAGTAATTCTTCCTTATCTCCAATTTTTTTTGTCTTTTTAAAAGTAAATGAACTTACAGGGTTTGAATAAGTTCTCTCTTCATTATTGTAAATATATTTATAAATTGGTCTGTAAGAAATTCCACTATCATCACTAACTGTCTCTAAAGATACTAATTCTCCTTGAGTTTTAAATTTTTTTGATAAATCAAAATCTACTTTAAAAAATATTCCTATCAGGCTAGGAAATAAAAACCAAGTTCCAAAAAATATCCATCCAATAGGTTGAGTTTTTTTAATCCCCATTAAAATACCGATTGTTATTGTGATAGTGATAAAAAATAAGAACATAATTATATTTACTTTATTTTTAATCATAATTCCTCCAACTATTTTGTCTTTAAATTGCAGTTAAACTACTATTTATCAACATAACTATTTATTAAAAGTATATCATGATTTATTAAAAAAAACAAAATTTTAATATAAAAAAGATTAGAATAAATTTTCTAATCTTCTAATTTCATCATTATTTTCTTTCTAAACATACAACAGTCTCAACATTTGTTGTTTGACAAAACATATCAACTAAACTAATATTTTTAATTTCATATTCTCTGCTTAAAATCTCTAAATCTCTTGCAAGAGTCGCTACATCACAAGATACATAAACAATCTTATTTATCTTTGATTTCATTATTCCTTCTAAGACACTTGCTTCTACTCCCTTACGTGGAGGATCAATTACAATTCCAGATATTTGATTAACTAATAAATCAAATATTTTTTCTTCAACCTTACCCACAATAAAATCAACATTAGTTATATTATTTAACTTAGCATTGTTTCTAGCATCCACAATCGCATCTTCAACAATCTCAATACCATATACATGTTTCACATGTTTTGCAATATTAAGTGAGATTGTTCCAACTCCACAATAACCATCAATTACAATATCATCCTTTTTAGGATTTAAAAATTCTATAGCTTTATTATATAATTTTTCTGTTTGTTCACGATTAATTTGAAAGAATGAATAATGAGAAATATCAAAATATAAATCATTTAATTTATCAACAATTCTTGATTTACCATATAATACATTTGATTTCTCACCTAATATTACATTGGTATTCTTTTTATTAATATTTTGAATAATCGAGATTACATTAGGGTATCTATTGACAATCTTTGTAATCATTTCATCAACATGATAAATCTTTTCAGTATTGGTAACCAAGACAATCATTACTTCATCTAAATAATTACTTCTAATTAAGACATGTCTAATAACACCTTCACGTGTTTCTTCATTATATCCATTTACTTTATATTCGTTAGCTAGATTTTTAATAAAATTAACAATCTCTGTATCATATTTTGGTTGAATAAAACATTGGTCAATGGGAACAATCTCATGACTTTTCTTCATATAATATCCACAAGTTGTTTTACCCTTCTTAGAAGTAAACGGAACTTGGATTTTATTACGATAATAATATGGATTATCCATTCCAATTATTTCATCAATCTTTTTATCAATATGACCAATTCTTCTTAAAGTCGACTGAGCCATACTAATTTTATATTCAAGTTGTTTTTTATATTCCATATGTTGGATATCACATCCACCACATTTATAAAATATAGGGCAAATTGGTCTAACTCGATATTTACTTGGCTTAATTACTTCAATTAATTTTGCTTCCAAATAATTTTTATTAATTTTCTTAATCTCACAAAGTACTTCTTCACCATCAATAGTATTAGGGATAAATACAGCCATACCATCAAGCTTTGCAACCCCTAAACCATCATGATTAATATCAATTACTTCAACTTTTATTCTATCTCCTATATTCATAACTTCACCATCTCTTATAATAATTATTACAAATTAAATTTAAATAAGCATGTTATACATGCTTATTTTATTTATTTATAAATGTAATACTATATAGATTATACATTTAATTACAATTTTTGTAAATGAATAATTTTTTTACTTCATTAAAAAATTCAAAATAGTTATAATTATAACTAATTATTACTTGATTTCCAGAATTATTAAATAGAATAATATTTTCATTATGATCAATACATTTAATTATAAACCCATTACAATATAATGAATTATCCTTATTTAAATAATAAGCAACATTTTCGTTAATTTCTAGAAAAACTCTTAAAAGTATTAAATTTATCCAATTAATTAATAAGTTTAAATTTTCTTTGTCATCTGTATAAATTATTAAAAAATCTTCATTTTTTATAACTCTATTTATTTTAATATAATTTTCAATTATTTCATAAATTTCATTAAATATATTTTCATATTTATTAATATTATTTATGGGAAAAATAATTATATTATCATATATAGTTGCTTTATCTAAAATTTTCTTTGAAAATATATGCCATTTTATTGGAAAAAGTACTATATAATCGGTTATTGAAAATAAAAAATCAATATTCAAATATAACACCACTACATTATATTACAGGTTTTTTAAATATATTAATCGGATAATGTTCAAATGTGATTTTTAATATTGATAAAATTGGTAATGATATCATCATGCCAATAATTCCAAATAAAGCTCCAAATACTATTAGTGATAATAAAACAATTAAAGGATGAATTTTTATATGTCTACTTTGAACAAATGGAGTTAATACATCTGATTCAAGCGTTTGTAAGATAATACTAATTATTACAACAATAATTGCTTTCTTAGGTGAATCAAGTAAAGCAAATAAAACAGGTAGAGAACCACCAATATATGCCCCAACATAAGGAATAATATTTGTTACACCAATTATTATTCCAAAGAATAAAGCAAATTCAAGGCCAATTGACCAAAAAGCAATTGTAAAGGCAACACTTACTATAATCATTACAATAAAGACTCCACGAAAATATGAACCCATTATTTTATTTAAATCAGCAAGATAATTTTTAAACCTTATTTTATTGTGAGTAGTAAGATAGTTTCTAAATTTACATAGTATTTTTTCATAATCAAGTAAAAAATATATAAGAATCATTGGAACTAAAATAATTATACTAATATAAGATAAGAATTTATTAAAGAAGGTTGTTGGGAAATTTCCAATTTTAATTATATGTTTTGAAAAAAATGATGAAATATTATCAAAATTAGGACGATACTCAACTGGTAAATAATCAAATTTCTTTGCAAAATTATTTAATAATTCCTCTAATTCGGCGGTAATTTTTGGTAGATCTGAAATTAATAGTTTTACATCCTTCACAAAATGAGGGATTGTTGCTTGAGCAAGAATAAAAATTGCTGCAACAAATATTGCTAATACAATTATAACTGATAGACCTCTACTAATTTTTCGATTCTGAAAAAATCTAACCATTGGTTGGAGAATGAAAGCTATTGCGAAAGCTATTATAAAAGGAATAATAATTCTTATAATAAATCTTAATACGACTAATAAATATGGAAGCAACAACATTCCAATATATAAAAGCACCCCTATAAGTATTATGTATAAAATTTTATTTAATTTATCGTTAAGCATTTTTAGATCACCAATACTATTTTATGTTGGTAATTACTTTTTTATCAAAATAAAAAACTTGAAATTCTCTTTGGAATTTCAAGTTAATTTTTATTTATTTTCTTTTAAAATAGCATTACTTACCGCTTCAACAACCCTCATATCAAATGCATTGGGAATAATGTAATCATCTCTTAATTCGTCATCTTTAATTACACTAGCAATTGCATGAGCTGCAGTTATTTTCATTTTATCGGTAATTTGTTTTGCACGGCATTCAAGAGCACCTTTAAATACTCCTGGGAATGCTAATACATTATTAATTTGGTTAGGAAAGTCACTTCTTCCAGTTCCAACAATTCTAGCTCCGGCATTTAGAGCAAGATCAGGCATAATTTCTGGAGTAGGGTTAGCAAGTGTAAATACGATTGCATCCTTTGCCATTGACTTTACCATTTCTTCATTAACAATTCCTGATGCACTTAGGCCGATAAATACATCAGCACCTTTCATAATACTTGCTAGAGTATTATCGTGATGAAGAGGTGTTGTAATAATTCCTTCATCAAGTAATTCTTTAATTAAAAAATTATAAACATCATATTTAGATCTATCAACTACACCGTTTGCATTATAAGCATTAATTTCTTTTACTCCTAATTCTTTAATTAGACGCATTGTTGAACTACCGGCAGCACCAGTTCCACTCATAACTACACGCATTTGGCTAAGTGGTTTTTTAATTAATTTACTTGCATTTAATAAAGCTGCGCCAACAACAATGGCTGTACCATGTTGGTCATCGTGAAATACTGGGATATCTAATTCCTTCTTTAATCTTCTTTCAATTTCAACACATCGTGGTGCTGATATATCTTCTAAAACAATTGCTCCACAACTTGGGGCAATGATTTTAATTGTTTGAACAATTAAATCAACATCCTTAGTATCTAAACAAATTGGAAAACAATCAATATTTGCAAATTTTTTAAATAATAAGGCTTTTCCTTCTAAAACTGGCATTGCTGCTTGAGGACCAATATCACCAAGTCCAAGTACAGCTGTTCCATCAGAAATGATTAAAATCATATGTCCTTTCGATGTGTATTTATAAGCTAGTTCTTTGTTATCTTTAATTTCTAAACAAGGGAAAGCTACACCTGGTGAATAAGCAAGTGATAAATCCTTTCGATCATTTAATTCAACTCTTGATGCAATACTTATTTTTCCATTTTCATGTAACTTTAAAGCTTCTTCTTTCATTCTTCTTCTCCCTCTTTAAATATCGTATTACCATAAATATCAAATGCTACTATTACTGGAAAATCAACAACTTCAAGTTCATAAATTGCTTCTGCCCCTAAATCCTCAAAAGCAATTAAATTCATTGATTTTACAGACAGAGATAATTTTGCCCCTATTCCTCCAATTGCCATAAGATAGATAATTCCATGGGTAGTGGCTAATTGTTTAACTGAGGCGTTTCTAGGGCCCTTTCCTATCGTACAATTAATCATTTGCATCCTAGGCATAAATGAGTCCATTCGGTAAGCTGAAGTTGGCCCAATTGAACCAATTCTTCCATCTTTTATTGGAGTTGGTCCTGTATAATAAAAACATGCGTTATTTAAATCAACTGGAAGTTCTTTTCCTTGATCAATAAGATCCATTAATCTTTTATGGGCAGCATCCCTTGCTGTATACATCTTACCAGTCAAATAAATATAATCCCCTGCTTTTAATTTTTTCTTATCTTCATCACTAATTGGTAAATTTACTCTAATCATAATATAATCTCCTTATGTCTACTGGCATGACATTGGAAGTTTACAGCAACAGGAAGTGATGCAATATGACATGGAGCAACATTAACCTTAACTCCTAGGGCTGTTGTTTTACCACCAATTCCCATGGGTCCAATATTAAGTTTATTTATTTTTTCAAGTAAACGAATTTCTAGTTCTCTTGCAATAGGATCTGGGGAAGAATCCTCTAAATCTCTAATTAAAGCTTGTTTGCTAAGTAGGGTACTTTCTTCAAAGTTACCACCAATTCCTACACCTAATATAATTGGTGGACACACCTTTCCTCCAGCTTTAATAACTGTATCAATGACAAATTTTTCAACACCTTCAATTCCATCTTTTGGAATTAACATTTTTTGTTGGCTTAAATTTTCACTACCTGCTCCTTTAGGACATATAGTAATTTTTAATTTATCACCTAATACAATTTTTGTATGAATTATACATGGTGTATTAGTTTTAGTATTTACTCTGTCAATTGGATGTCTAACAACAGACATTCTAAATCTTTCACCTTCATAGGCTTCTTTTACACCATCATTAATAGCATCATCTATTAAGAAATCAAGTTGAACTTGATTTCCAATTTCAATAAATACAACCATTATGCCTGTGTCTTGACAAATAGGAATTCTTCTTTCCTTTGCGATAATAGCATTTTCTATTATTTCTTTAATTACTGTTTTACTAAGCGATATATCTTCTTTATCTAGACTGGCATTAAGACTAGAAAATGTTTTTTCATCTAAATCATACATTGATGAAACAGTTAAATTATAAACACTATTTTTAACTGTATTAAAATCAATTTTTCTCATGATTCCACCTCTACTAGAAATTATACTTCATAATCCCCATTTTTTCCATTATTTTTAACTCTTTAAAGACAGAGGCATTACTCCTGTAGCTTTATATTTTTTGTTTAATAAATCAAATAAACTCATTACCGTTTCTGTATAATATCCATAAGTACAAATATGGTTTTTTACACTCTTAACCTTTTCAATATCATATGGATTTTTTAATGATACTAAAATTAAATTTGAATTAATTGATACTAATTCATTTACGAGGGTAATTTGTGTTGCTGTAATATTTTCTAAAGCAACGACTATTTGCTCATAATTTTTAGCTTTATTTTTAATATTTTGAATTCTTGTATTGTTTAAAGTGGCTTCAATTGTTTCTTTTTCTACTTGATTATTGCCTAGGTCATTAAAGTATTTAACAGCTAAAGTTGATAATGTATTATTACTTGCATTAACTACTAAACCTGGTTCTAAAGGATATCTATTATTAACTGTTGATAAAAAGTAAGTTGATTTTTCGCTATCAAAAAAATCAATATTTCCTTTGTTTAAGGTAATACTATTTCTTATTAATTCCATATTAATTGAATAATTATTATTAAAGTCAATTGTTGTAAGATTATTTTTTGGTAAATAATCATTAAATAAATTCATTTTAATTTTTTTACTTAATATTCTTAACACTGATTCATCAATTGTTGACTCTTTAATTTCTCCATTTTTAATAGCATTAAGTACTCCATTATAAGCACCAACTGATGATGTAGTTGACTCTGTATAAAGTAATATATCAATACCAGCATTAATTGCTTTTACTGCTGCAACCTCAGCTCCATAATTACTATCAATAGCAGCCATACCCATAGCATCAGTCATTACAATCCCATTAAAACCTAATTCTTTTCTTAATAAATCATTAATTACTTTACTTGATAAAGTTGCTGGATTTGAAGGATCAATTTCTGAAAAGATAATATGAGCACTCATTATAGCATCAATTCCATTATCAATTGCCATCTTGAAAGGTTTAAGTTCAACATCATTTAACCTTTGAATTGAATGATTTATACTAGGTAGTCCATAATGACTATCGACAACTGTATCACCATGACCTGGAAAATGTTTTGCAACGGCAATAACATTACTTTCAGTTAATCCCTTTATCATTTGACTACCATATACACCAACAACATTAGGATTATCTGAGTAACTTCTAATACCAATTACTGGATTGTCACTATTATTATTTACATCAAGGGAAGGCGATAAATTCATATTTATACCAAAATGCCTAAGTTCTTGACCACTTAATCTACCTATTTTGTATGCATTACTTGAATCATTTGTAGCTGTTAGTCCCATTGCTCCTATAAAATGAGTTGCTTGTTCAGTAAAGCGAACCACCATTCCACCCTCTTGATCGATTGAAATAAAAGCAGGAATTTTAGTTGTATTTATAACTAAGTTTTGAATGTTTTGAGATAGATTTACAACATTACTTGAATCACTTACATTTGTACCCATATAAATTATGTTTCCAAATTTATATTTATTAATTGCATTAATTAAATTATTATTTACAGTTGTACCACTAAACCCAACCATAAACATTTGTCCAACCTTTTGTTCTAAAGTCATAGTTTCAAGAATTTTTCTTGCTTGATTAAGAATTTCTTCTTCGGTTGGCTCTTTTGGTTTATCATCTTCTTCATCAGGATCATTGGGATCAACAATATCAGGTTCATCTCCTGAATCTTTATTATCATCAACTTTTTTTCCACAAGATACTAAAAATAAAGATAAAATTACTAAAACTATCAGTAAAATTTTTTTCATGTTTCCTCCTATATTTATATTATTATTATAACATAATAACAATAGATTTAATAAAAAGTTTTAAATAAAAACTATTAAAAAATTTTATTTTCATAAATTAAAATTTATCTAATATCTCCTTATAATATTATTTTTTGTTTTGAATGGTTTAATAAATCATATATTTAAAATTATTTTTTAAGTCATTTTTATAGTTTTTTTGATAAATAACTACAACCATTTTTTAAAAAAGTTAATAATGTATAATAATATTGTTTTATTTATATATACTCAAACATTAAATAATTTGTAAATTATATTATAATAGTGGGTTTGTAAATAGTTTTAAATATGGATATAATTGAATAAAGAAAAAAAGTGAAGATTTAGAATAAACTAAATTTTCACTTTATATTTTAATTATTGACTAATAAATTTTATTCTGCTTCTTCTCGTATATCTTCAAATTGACTGTTATAAAGTTCAGAATAGAATCCCTTCTTTTCAAGAAGTTCATCATGTTTACCACTTTCAATAATATCCCCATCTTTCATTACTAAAATCATATCAGCATTCTTGATAGTAGATAATCTATGAGCGATAACAAATGAAGTTCTGTTTTTCATTAATTGATCCATTGCTTCTTGAATTTTCAACTCAATTCTTGTATCAACTGATGAAGTTGCTTCATCTAGAATTAACATTGGTTTATTAGCTATCATTGCTCTTGCAATTGTTAATTGTTGTCTTTGACCTTGAGATAAATTCAATTGATCATTTAAAACTGAATCATATCCATGAGGAAGAGTTCTAATGAAGTGGTCAATTCCTACAGCACGGCAAGCTTTTCTCATTTCTTCATCAGTTACATTTGGAGTACAGTAAATTAGATTTTCTCTAATTGTTCCTTCAAATAACCAAGTATCTTGTAGAACCATACAAAATTGCGAATGTACTTCTTCACGACTTACTTCTGTTGTTGGGATACCATCAATTTTAATAACTCCACTATTTATTTCAAAGAATCTCATTAGTAAATTAACAATTGTTGTTTTTCCAGCACCTGTTGGACCAACAATTGCAATCTTTTGTCCAGGTTTTGCAACAGCATTAAAATTTTTAATAATAATTTTATCTGGATCATATCCAAATCTTACATTTTCAAATTCCATTAAGCCCTTAACATTTTCAAATTTTTTAGTTTTATGACTTTCATCTTCCATTTCTTTTGCTTCTAAGAATTCAAACACTCTTTCACCTGCAGCTGCAGCTGACTGCAATGCTTGGTTAGCTTGAGCAATTTGACTTAATGGTTGCGTAAAGTATCTTACATACATCATAAAGGCAATGATAACTTCAAAGCCAATTTTACCTTTTATAGTTAAAATAGCTCCAACTACACAGACAGCAACATATCCAAAGTTACCTAAGAATCCCATCAGTGGCATCATTAAACCTGAGAATACTTGGGCTTTAAATCCACTATCACGTAATTCATTATTTAATCCATTAAATTTTTCTAATGCTTTATCTTCAGCATTATATGCTTTAACAATCAAATGACCTGAATATATTTCTTCAATATGTCCATTAATATCACCAAGATTTTTTTGTTGTTTGAGAAAGAATTTTTGAGATTTAGACATAATTAATCCCATTAATCCAAATCCAATAATTGTTGCACCAACAACAGTAACTGTCATAATTACATTTGTAAATAACATTAAGATTAATGAACCAAAAAATAGAGTTATTGCTGATACTAAGTTACCAACACTCATATTTAATGAATGACCAATAGTATCAATATCATTAGTTACTCTTGATAGGATATCTCCACTTGTTGTATTGTTATAATAACTCATTGGTAATTTATTTATTTTCTTTGAAATACTTTCTCTTAACTGTTTAGATAAGTTTTGAGTAAATGTAGACATTGTAAATCCTTGAGCAATTGATAGTATTGTACTCATTACATAAAAACTAGTTAATAATATACCAATTTTAGTAACTTTATCTAAATCTATTCCAGTTACAAGACCACTAGAAATTGCTTCAGTTAAGTCAGATATTTTATCTGGTCCCATAAGGGTTAGGACTGTACTAACAATTGAGAATAATAAGGCAAGAATTAATAATGGTAATAATTTTGGATTAAAGCGTAATAACTTATTCCATGAACCTTTAAAGTCCTTAGCTTTTTGTGTTGGTCCACCCATTCCTGGACCTCTTCTCATTCCACCCACATTTGAACTATGTCTTCTTTCATGTCTTTCCATTATAATAGTTCCTCCACTGATAATTGTGAGTAGGCAATTTGACGGTAAACTTCACAATTATTCATTAGTTCTTTGTGATTTCCATTACCAACAACTCGGCCTTCATCTAATACGATGATGCGATCTGCATCTCTGATTGTACCAATTCTTTGAGCAACAATTAACTTAGTTGCATTAGCACATTCTTTCTTAAGTGCATCACGTAAATTACGATCTGTTTTATAATCTAGGGCAGAGAATGAATCATCAAAAATAAATATTTCTGGTTGACGAGCAATTGCTCTTGCAATTGAAACTCTTTGTTTTTGACCTCCAGAAAGATTTGTTCCTCCTTGGGAAACATGACCATCATAGCCATTTTCTAATTTTTCAACAAATTCTGCTGCTTGAGCAGTGTATACAGCATCAACAATATCACTATCTAAGATTGCATCTTTACCGTTATCACCAAAAGCAACATTACTCTTGATAGTACCAGTAAATAATACAGCTTTTTGCGATACATAACCGATTTTATTTCTTAATGCTTTTTGTGAATAATCTCTAATATCAATTCCATCAACGGTAATTGATCCTTCAGTTACATCATAGAATCTTGGAATTAAGTTAATTACAGTACTTTTTCCTGAACCAGTTGATCCAATGAAAGCAACAGTTTCACCCTTATTAATCTTAAATGAAACATCATGTAATACAAATTCTTCAGCATCAGGGTATTTAAATGATACATTATTGAATTCAATTTCACCCTTATATTCGCTATTTGAATCAGTAATATGTCCATCTTTAATTGTAAGATCTTTATCCAATACATCATTAATACGTTTTGCTGATACTGAAGCACGTGGCAACATAATGAAGATGATTACTAACATCATAAATGACATAACTACTTGCATTGCATAAGATGAGAATACAACCATGTCTGAGAATAATTCACCTTTTTCCATAACATTAGCTGAATTATCAATTAAGAATGCACCAATCCAATATATTGCTAGAGCAAGACCATTCATTATCATTGAAATACCTGGCATGATAAAAGACATTACACGACCAGCAAATAATTGCGTATTTGTTAATTGAACATTAGCAACTTCAAATTTACCTTCTTGATACTCCTCAGCATTATATGCTCTAATTACTCTTAACCCATTTAAATTTTCACGTGTTACTCTATTAACTTCATCAGTTAATTTTTGAATTTTCTTAAACTTAGGAATAGCTATTAACATACATGTAGTAACAACTAGTAATAATACAACTACAGCAACACCAGTAGAGAATGTCCATGCCCAACTCTTACTAGAAATTTTTGTAATTGCCCAAATAGCCATAATTGGAGCTTTAATAATAACTTGTAAACCCATTACAATAAATGATTGTACTTGAGTAACGTCGTTTGTTGAACGAGTAATTAATGTAGAAGTTGAGAAGCTTGAAATTTCTTGCATTGAGAAAGATTCAACTTTTCTAAATAAGATACCTCTAACATTAGCACTAAAATTTGATGCAAGTCTAGCAGCAAAGATCGATACAATTACTGAAGCTATTAAACTACCAAGAGCACAAGTAAGCATTAAACCTCCGGCTTTTAATACTTCACTTAATTCACTTTTAGCCAAAATTAAATTTGTGATTTTCTTCATAAAATCAGGAATTGTTAAGTCAAGCCAAACTTGAACAACTATAAAACCAATACTGATTAATACTAATAACCATTCAGTAAGTGTAAATTTCTTAAATAATTTAAGCATTTTAATTTCCTTTCTAATAATATATATTTAAACTATTCTATCATATATATATATTACCCAATAAATGTAAACTGAAAATAAACATTTATATTTTTTTATAAATGTTTAATATTTTTAGGTAATTTTATAATAAATACATTTTCGTTACCAACTACTTTTACTGTAACTTCACCATTATGTAAATCAATAATCTTTTTTACAATAGCAAGACCTATACCATTGCCCTCCATTGCATGAGATTTATCACCTTGATAAAACTTATGAAATACTTTACTAGTTTCTTCTTGTTGGATTAGTTCACCATTATTACGAATAGTTACTATAACAAAATCATCATTTTCTCTAATATTTATTCCAACCTCTGAATAGTTTGGACTAAACTTAATAGAATTTTCAATTAGATTAATCCATACATGTTCTAACATTTCTTCATTTGCATAAATATAATGTTCATCAAAATCAATATTAATATTAATATTTTTTTTAGTCCAAGAACTTTCTAGTAATACAATAGCTTTTCTAATTTGTTCTGATAAATTATATTTTGAAACATCAGTTAATATCATTTGGTTTTCAAGTTTGGTAAGTTCTAATACTTTAGTAGCCATAACTGCAAGTCTTGTAGATTCATCAACTATTATATTTAAATATTCCTTTTGTTTATCTCGGGAAATATCATCTTTTTGTAATAGTCTTGCAAACCCTCTAATCGATACAATCGGGGTTTTAAATTCGTGGGAGAAGTTATTTACAAAGTCACTCCTTAACATTTCTGTATTTTGTAGTTCATTAGCAAGGGAGTTAAAACTATTTGATAAACTCTTAAATACTTTGTTTTCACCCAAATTAATTCTTGTATTATATTCACCATCAGATAATAAATCAAGTCCATCAACTAATTTATTAATTGGACGAATTATTATCCTACAAGTAATACCAGAAACAAATGTTCCAATTAATAAACTTAAAATTACTAATGAAAGTAAATCTAATATTATATTATGACCAGTTGCATAATTTATTTCAATAATATCTAATTTAATTAGAGTAAAACTTATTATACCAATAATAACCATTGTTATTAATAAAGAATAAAAAACGCCCAAAATAAAAACAGCGGTTAATTTATGTAGATAATGAACTCTTTTATTTCTCATACATTTTTTACTCCCTTATATCCTAATCCTCTAATAGACTCAATTTTAAACTCATCCCAATTTTCAAATCTTTTTCTTAAACGACCAATATGAACAGTTAGAGTTTCCCAACCCGTTTCCGAATTTACTCCCCATATCTCATCCATTAATTGAATCCTTGTAAATATTTTACCAGGATTAGATAATAGCTTATATAGTAATAAAAACTCTTTTTGGGGGAGTTCAACAACTTCATTTTCTTTTTCAATTGTAAGTGAGTTATAGTTTATTGTCACCTCACCAATTATTATCTTATGTTCATTTTCAATTTTTGATCTTCTAAGTAATGCTTTTATTTTTAATAATAGTTCTTCTTCATCAACAGGTTTAGTCATATAATCATCAATTCCAGATAAATAACCAATTTTTCTATCTTCTGGGAGGAGTTTTGCTGAAACCATAAGAATTGGTAAATTACTATTTACATTTCTTATTTTTTTAGTGAATTCATATCCATCCATTTGTGGCATCATTATATCAACTATTATTAAATCAATATGTTCATTATCTAAAACATCAAGGGCAGCTATACCATTATCAGAAGTGAATACATTATAATGTTCTGATTCTAGTACAGCTCTCATAAATAATCTTGTATTTTTATCATCATCAATTACAAGTATTTTAAACATATATTACCTCAAACTATTTCATATTATACGATTATTATATCACATTAATAATATCTATTTATTAATCATACCCTATAATCTTAAAAATGAATAGAAAATGCATTTTAAAATACTGATATTTCTTTATTATAAAAATGTAAGAAAATATATTTACATAATTAGTTTTTGTAAAAGATAAATTGTCAAGTTAATTGTTCATCAATTTGAAAAGCAATAATCTTTGATTATAATAACAATCCAATACTACTTCTGCTATAGCTTTATATAGTTCGTGACTCCATGAAAATACTGTAGTTTAGGTTACATTAATAGTTGTACCTCATCTTTTTAATGTATAATCATAAAGTTTATAATTAATAAATAATATCCACTCATCATAAGTATGTTTGGATTTATAAACTATAGAATATTATTATCTAAAAAATTTTTATTCCAGTCTTTTCAAATATACCTTTGCTTACCATCCTTGTTCTATTTTTAAAAACTAAAGATAAATTGCAAATTATACATGAAATGAAGTCTTTTCCACACTTTATTATTTTATGGTTACTTTAATTAGATTTTAATACTGAAGGAAGTAATTCCTAAAGTATATCAGCTTCATAAACACAAAGTAATTTGAAAAATTCTTTTAGCTCTACATGAGTTTTCATAAAAAAATTATCTTAGTAAACCAGCTTCAGTACAGAATAATCGCCAAATAAAACTATAGAAACTACTAAGAGTATCCTCCTAGACAAGTTTTCTTCTTCACTATTTATTAAGTTTTATTCAGAGTATATATTATGCTATAAATGGCTTACCAAATATAGAACTTTCTAGCCCTTATTTTTAAATGAATTAAAAATATTTTAAATATCAAAAAACTTTTTTACATTATATATGGAAAGTTAGATATTAAAAGTTTAACGTTTTTTTGTAATTGTCGGACGAAAGTCAAAATATTAAAAAAAGATATGCCACTTTCTATGACATATCTATCGTTATTTAATTATTAAATTGTTGTATCCTGCCTTATAAATAAGGCAGGATAGGAAAAACACAACACTACGCTAGTATTTTTGAATACTTGCAGCAACTGGGATACCCAGATTTTGCCTCTTGTATAAAAGAAAAAGCAGATATACCGATTACAGTATACCTGCTCTTATTGCTAGATAAAGTTTAGCTATATATGTATCTCTATTATATTTTTAAATTATCTACAAATATATTAATACTATGTGACATTTCTTCTATAAATTTGCTTATTTTTTTAATCTATTTTTTTGATATTAAATTAAGATAATTAATACAATCTTCCAATTTTTTTATAGTTTTCTTGACTTTTAATATACTTTTTTCTTTATACATCCAACCAAAATAAGTGTCTCTAATGGTTCCATCTTTTAAATGAAAAATCACCTTAAATACTCTTCCGTTGTTATAAATATAATCAGACTTAAACATATAAGTGTTTGGATGATAAAATTCATGAAAGAAGCCATATAAATTTCCTTTTTTTTCTTTTTTTAACTCTTTGATTTGAGCCCACTTTAAATCATTTACATTAATTTTAGTAAACCAAAAAAAATCAACTATTATTATATTTTTCTTAGTTATAGTAATTCCCTGATTAAATATAAAAACAATTGTATTAAATAAACAATATAAGAAAGTGAATCCGATAAAACAAAAAACAATTATACCTTTATTATATGAAGCTACAAATATTACTAGAAATAATAATGATGTTAATATATTAACTATTAACATCCTATAATTATAATCATACCTAAATCTCTTCATTTTTATCACTCCTTAATCATTTTAAATCCAAGAAAAACTCCAAAAATTATTCCATCCTTCATAAAAATTATCTTTAAATGTTTCAATTTCATCTTCAAAAATTAATGTAAGTGCAGTAGCTGTCAATAAAACTAAAAAACCGCCTGGTAAAAAAGATATAACAACACTTATAACAACATCAATAAGGCTATCTGTAAACCAGCTCTCTTCTCCACTTAATATGTTCTCCCCTAGAGTCCAAGCAATGTCAGCAACTAATAAAACTTTGCCTAACTTTTTACTAATGTTGGTTAAATCATCTATTGTATTGTTAGTAAAATTCATAAGTTTTTGTGGATTATTCATTATTTGTCTAGCACTTTGAATATGGCCACCTCTACGTGCCATTTTCTTCGCCATTTCCATACTTATTTTGGGAGCATTTTTCATCACTTTTACCGAATGTTTTAGAATGGCACTATATAATTCTATTGACCCTCTAAATATTTTGTTATTGCTTCAATAGCAACAGGAAAATTCCCAGCGGAATCTTTAAACATTATCGGATTGTTTTAACAATAGCGGTATAAATTTAATCCATTGATACTTTCAGGATCTAAATATTCAATATCATCTGGTTAAATCCAACGACATAACTCCGGTGAATAATAGCGTGAGGATACTAGAAATAGGTTGGTTTCGACATCATATTCTTGATTATCCTTAGTCTTATTTATCCATTATATTAATAAAATTAAATCTTTAATTGGATAGACACTATTTGGGCAATTATTCAACAGTATATATTTTTTGATTTTTACTTTTTGGTTTATTTGGTATAGAATAAGCAAGAATACCTTTTTCAATTAATGGTATTACATATGCATTAATAAAATATGCTGGATGTTTTCCGTCATATCCAAAATATTTAGCTAAAGACTCTTTAGTTCTTGGGATTTTACAATACATTTTTATTTTCGTAATAAAATCATCATTAACAATATTTTCTTTTTTTAAATTATATAATGTAACTTTAAATTTGCCTCTCTCATTTTCAAATTTTGGTTCTATTAATCCAGCTTTCTTCATCTCAGCATAAATAGTAGGAATTCCAGAATATCTATTTTCTGTTATTTCTAATGTTTCTAATACTGAAGCAATAAATGGATTTCTAATATCGGAATGTACTTTTCCTAAATCATCAAGAGAAAGTCTTCCATACAAACCACCAGGATTAGATATTTCTATTCTATCATCAAAAATAGTTAATCTAATAGGTTCATTTTCAGTATGAATACTATAATCTCTATGAATTAATGCATTTAATATTATTTCTCTTATTGCTTTAATTGGATATTCTAATATATCTTCTCTAACTCCACTTTCATTAATTCTTGTAGCCTTTTTTATATTGTTAACAACAAAGGAAATCGCTAATTTTAACATTTCACTTATTGTCCCATCTAATCTTTTATTATCTAAAAATCTAATACCCTCATCATTCTCAATACCATAATCACTAGTTGAGCATCTAACAGCAACAATGTCTAAATTAGGTGAAAATATTTGAGGATACTTACCAAAATTCATTATTCCACACACTGTGGGATAATAATTTTTATCAACTATTCCGTTCATTTTTAATATAGTGTTTTTATCTAAATTAATCAAATTTGGTTTTAAAGAAATAATTTTATCCAAAAATGAATTTATAGATATTTCGTTAAAAACATCTAATTCAATTCTTTCTTTACTACGAAGCTCGTCTTCTGTTTTATACTTGAATGCATCAAAACTATAAATTTCATAATCTGTCATTGGAAAATCACCATCACCAACTCTTATATATGATCCTTTCATTTTACCTTTTCCAGAATAATAACATGGTTTACTAAATACATCTAATTCAGGAATTTCAGCCGAAGCAATAATTTTTTCTTTATATTCACATATAGTTATTATTGGTCTAATTTTCGGTTCCATCATTAATGATTGTTCTGCTATTTTCTTTTGCAAAATATCAGGATTGCTTATGCCACAAACTTCATAGTTATTTTTTTCATCAATACCAAAAATTATAATACCTCCTAATGTATTTGAAAAACTAGAAAAAGTGTCATATAAATTTTCAGGTATTCCCTCTTTAGCTTTTTTGAATTCGATATTATTTGTTTCAGTTTTTAAAGAAATAATATCTTCTATTAAATTAATTAATTCTTTTTTTTGCATACTCATCAAATCCTTTTCTACTTTTATTATAATACAAAAACGATAAAATATCAATAAATTAAGAAAATATTTCTAAATTAAGAAAATATTGATTTTTTTAAGAAAATAAATTGCGAAAATATTTTCTTTTATTGATTTTCTATTAATTATACGCAAGTAAAATATTTAATTATTTTTGATTATGCGCAAGTATTTTCACTGAAGTCATTTTTATAATTAGATTATCTAAATCATATAATAATTCTAAAGTTAATTCTTGTCCATTAATATTTCTTTGTGGACCAATATATTTAATTATTTTTCTTCTTTGACATCCTTGTGTAAAATTAGGAATTACTTCTATTAAATTATTACTTTGTAATACTTTAATATCTTTTTGAATAGTTCTTTTGCTAACACAAAGTTTATTTGATAAATATATTAAATCAATTGGTTCATTATTGTTTTGTATTATATAGTTTAATATTATTTCTTATCTTTCTTTAATTGTTGGTTTTCTGTATTCATATACTATATATCCTAGTGTTTTATCATAACTTTCGATTATTACTATACCATATTTACGATAGTTTTCACCTTCAGTTGTATATGACAAATTGATACCTCCTCCACATTTATATCTATATAATAGCAAAATTAATTAAATAATTCAAGAGATTATACTCTGCCACTGAACTATAAAAGTGTTGCAAATTTGTATATTTTATAGGCAGGATAAGGAAAATGCAACAAGTTGCATTTTCGACTGTTGCTAGAACTGGGATACCCAGGTTTCGCTTCTTGTCCACTAAATGTAAGAAAGGATGAAACTGAGATTATCAGTTTCACCCTTAATGTTAAAAGTGATGTTTGTTTATTATAATTTGTTATTTTTATATTTCATAAAATTCTCTTTTATTTTTTTAAATTCTTCAATTTGATTATTAATTCTTTCAATTGATCTAGTTCTATAAAGCCAACCATAATACACTTTTATATTTCCAATGTTTTTCATATAAAATACTATATTAAAAACTTTCCCATTATTATAAACATATTTAGAAGGTATATTAACTTGATCATATGTATCAACTAACTTTTGTGTAAGATTTCCTTTTTTAGCCTTTTTTATTTCTTCTAAACTAAAATATTTAACATCTTTCATATTAATAGATTTAATCATCATTCCCTTAACTATAATTATTTTTTCTTTTTTATAATTAAAGTGGATCCCTTCATAAAACGTAAAAAGCATACATATTATAGTACCAATTAATGATATTATGAGTACAAATAATACTTCAAATACCTCTATAGCATAAATAGACAAAAATAATAAAAATATATTTAAAAATAAAAACATTATCGAAACTATTCTTTGTCATCAAACTTGAAAAAATCTTTCATTCTATTTTACTCCTATTGCGCCTAAAAAAATCGGTTTATAATTTTTTGCTGTAAAATCCTTCAAATCTTCTATCCATGTAGTATTTTTCAATAATATATTTCGCTCCAGACAATATAAGTGCTGCAATCCATCCATATGGTCCCCAACATCCAACTGCCAAAATAACTCCGTCAATTAGCGTATCAGTTAAAGAATCAGTTACCCATGTATCACTACCACTATTATAATTTGTATACCAGGTTGTAGCAACATCCATTAAAAATAGAGCTCCGCCAATAACATTTGCTGCTCTTGAAATATTTTTCGATAACTTCAAGGTTCTAGCTATATCATCTTCACGACCTCTAATAAAGTGTCTTGCAGAATAGAAATGACCACTTTTTCTTGCTAAAGTTTTTGCTTGCTGCATTGTTAATGATGTTGGCATTAAAACTGTATTTAATAACGTTTCAGTGAAATTTAAAACATTTTCAGTAGTTGAACCTAAAATGCCTATCCATTCTGGATAATGACCACTACTGTCTTTATACATGATTGGATTATTAAAGCAATAACAGTATAAATTCAATCCATTGATGCTTTCAGGAGTCAAATATTCCACCAAATCAGGACTTATAAATCTACATAATTCGGGTGAATAATACCTTGAGGATATCCAAAATAATGACGTCTCGACAGGGCTATTACGAGTATCCTCATAATAACCATATCTTAATAATATGTTAGTCATGAAATTGGTATCCAATTTGCATATGCTAAGCACTTGGAGAAATATTATTAAATAATATTCTCCTTATGCTCTTTCTAAAATATTGACTTTTTAACCAATATAGATAATCTCTATAGGCACACTGTCAAATGGGAATGCTAGTAATTTGTATTCTAGTTTATTTGAATCAAAATCATACTCAAAAATCAAATGTGGGTAGTTCCATCCATTTCCCGCACCTATTCCATATGTTAATAAAATGTGTCCGTTAGAAATATCAACTCTTTTAGGAGAATAATTGAATCTTTCCATCGACTCAATAAATATTGTATCATTTAAATAATCATCATCAATAATTTTTACTATTCCAGTTTCTAAATCAGTAATAATAAATTTCCCATGTTCTTGAGGTGATATGTTTTCTATTACTTCAATACTATATCTGCTTTGTTCTTCCTTTGGTACATAATCAGATAAATTACGATCTTTACCACTAGCAACGTTTTCATATACTTTGGTTGAAATTGTATATTTATCAATTAATTTACTTTCTGAATCAAAAGCATTATTAGAATAATGTTCTACATAAAACACACCATCAAATGCATACGACCATGGATGTGTTTTAAACCCATCTTTTGTATATATTGTTTTAATGTCTGTTCCTTGCAAATTAGATTCATAAATATTTAATGTGGAATTAAACATTGAGTTTTCTTTAGAAGTAGAGAAAAAGAATTTATCTTGATTTATAATTAATCCATTATTAAATTCATTACCTTTTACTAAGTCACTTAAATTTATTATGAAATTTTCAAAATAAAGTTTATCTTCAATATTTAAAACAACTTCATCTTTTCCGTCATAATATTTTGAAAACTCATCTTTTGCTATTTGAGTAGTATCTTGTACACAAGAAGATAATAGTAAGGTTAATATTGTTAAGAATAGTAAACATATTTTCTTCATTTTAGAATCCTCCATTCACAATTAAATCCCAAATGTAATATATAGGGTTACCCGACAAAATATAAACAATCCTCATTCCTAGTGACATTACCCCGGTTGCTGTTATATTTCCATGTTCATCCATTAATGGATGAGTTTTTCCATCGGCGAATATTGATTTTCCAACATCAAGATGTTTTGCTGAATCTCCACCAATTCCTAACCACGCAGCATAATTATGTAATTCCCATTCAAATTGAACCCCAGCTGTACTTCCTTGAATAACGTCTTTAGTATTAGGATTAATATGATTCAAATAGAAACTATACCCATATCTCATCCAAGGAGTTAAAATTTTATATGAATTTTCAATATGAACATTTTCACTATTTGTTTTATTTATATCCACATATACATTTAGACTTGCGATTTGATAAATATCATTAGCAGTTGCCGCTAAAGCAACTACACCAATAATTATGCCAATTATTACACTAATTGCTATATGTCCTGAAGGATCATACTTATTGACTGGATCATTTCCACAGTACGCATATAAGTTCAATCCATTAATTGATTCAGGATCTAAATATTCGATTGAATCTGGCGAAATCC
Source organism: Bacillota bacterium (assembly GCA_023410025.1). Taxonomy (GTDB): domain Bacteria; phylum Bacillota_I; class Bacilli_A; order ML615J-28; family CAG-698; genus JAEYQM01. The sequence goes on along the minus strand of JAEYQM010000053.1, from coordinate 259 downwards.
ATCTACATAATTCAGGCGAATAGTAACGTGAGGATACCCAATAAAGTTGAGTTTCAACATCATAACAATATCCTTTGTAAATATAAATATTGTTTTCAAATATATCTTTAACAATATCTTCACAATTTGAAATATTACTTATTGGTGTACCAAATGCTGTGTATTTGTATTCTAACATAGTTACACCATTAATGTCAATAATTTTTTCAATATTACCTGTTAAATCTCTTACAAACAAGTATTCATTTCCTTTAAAGTT
>JAEYQM010000013.1 GCA_023410025.1 Bacillota bacterium | reverse complement strand
GAGATTTATATAATCCCGTTTGTGGATTATCTACACGGTATATTGTATTCTTCAATACTGGATAATCACTATTTGCGATTTCAATTGCTACTTCAATTATTTCATTTAAAACAACTTTAGCAACTTCCGGATCTTCACTTGTATATGATAAATTTATATATAAACTGTTGGTATTGTAAGTTACCTTTAAATTATCTCTCATTATTTTTGATGTAATAGATGTTGATAGAGATGAAACATTAGTTCTCTCAGAAACATCATTTAATACAACATCTTTTTCAAAGAATTCAGCAACAGTTTGAATTAATCTTAAAGTTAGTGTAACATCATAATCATTTGTATTGCTACCACCGCTATCAGTTTTATCAACTTGAACCATCACAACAGCTTTTGATTGATAAGTAGGTTTAACTACTTTAAAAGTATAAATACTACCTACAAGAGTCACGAAAACTGTAATTAATACAATTAAGAAAATGTTGTGAAAAATCATTGTAAATAAATCACTAAGTGATAAACCTGACTCAATATTTTGTTTTTCTTCCATATCATTAAACCTCACTATTTTATATATTTTATTATAACATATTAATTTATTATTAGCAATGAAAAATCAAACATTTTTAGATATTTTTTGACACTTTGAATTTATAAACATAGTAAAATAGGGCGTATTATATACGCCCCATTCTATTAAACTTTAATCATCTTTTCAACATCAATTATAAATAATGTTGCACCGCCAACATTTACTTCAATTGGTATTGAAGAAAACATTCCAAATTCACTAACGACTGAACTAGGTACCATTTCTTTTCTATTCTTAGAAAACTCAGTAATGATGGAAACTGCACGATCAACTAATTCTTCTGATGTTCCAATCATTAAAGTTGTATTTCCAGCCTTCAAAAATCCTCCTGATGAGGCAAGTTTAGTAACAAAGAATTTCTTTTTAATTAACTCCTTCATTACAATTGCTGCATCATCTTTTGATACAATAGCTATAATTAATTTCAAATGTTTTCCCTCCATTCAATAAGAATTATTCGTAATATGTATTAATATCTGCTAAGCTATCTAATTTTTCTATTAAGTTTGTATGACTTTCAAGCGGTGTTCCATCGTAATCGCTTTGAATAAACATGACATCTTCCCACTTCTTATTTAAGAGAATGTTATCAGTTGAGCTAAAAACATAAGGATGTAATAACTCGTTAAATAATTTTGCAATCGAACCCTTAAATACCCTAGATACAACCATTGCATCAGATAATTCAACTTTTTGATTAGAATCAAGTGATTCAAACTTAATAGAACTTATATCTTTATAATCAAATCCGCCAGCCTTCAATAGATATAGTGATTCAATAAATGATTTTAAATCATATAATGATTCATCAAATGTAGATAAATCAAAGTTATTAATTAAATCTTTCTTGAAGAAATTATATCCACCACTAGGTACAACTAGATAATTATATAATTGTGTATTAGCTATTTCTAATGCAATTGGAGCAATAATATTTTCAATTAATATTGAATTTAATAATGTATCAAAGTCACTATTAATTATATATTTATCACTAGTTAATGTGTAATTAAATGTTAATGTTAGAATGTAATCAATTGTAATTGGTTGCATTGATGTAAATGTATCTCCACCAACAACTAATGCTATACTTTCAATAAACTTAGCAAGTTCATTTTCAATTACTAACTCATCAACATATTCATTAAACCAGGCACTACGATCTAATTCATATGTTAAACTGCGACCCTCTAAATCTTTATCTGGAACGCTACTAATAACATCTTCATTATTAATAATCTTCTTGATAATTGATTCTGAGAATACAGTAGATTTAAGAATTATATCACGTTTTTCTTTATCAAATAATGCTTCAATATCAAATGTAATACCAGAGAAACTACCATTTTCAGGAAGGATTTGTTCTGCTGAATCTAGTAAATGAGCAATCTCACCCTTAGATACAATCGTATCATTATTATATTTATTAAACCATTTATCACGATTATTAAAGTCAGTGTCGTTTAATCCATTGACATATGTTATAGATGGAATACTTAATTGTCCATTTTGACTTTCTTCAAAAATCTTATTTACAATTGTTTCAGATATTACAACACTTCGTAATACAATATTTTGATTTGCACCGAATGCTTTACTAATATCAAAGTCAATTCCTTCAAAGTTACCGCCATCAGTTAGGATGTTTACAGCATCTAGCATATATGCTATTTCACCTTTTATTATTCCACTAGGAAGGTATGAATTATACCATTTATCTCTATTTAAACTAGACTTAGGATTTACATAATCTTCGTTAGGAATATTAATTGAACCTGTTTCACTTTCTTCAAAAATCTTATTAACAATTGTTTCAGAAATTACATAGCTTCTTAGAATTGTGCTTTGATCTTCACCAAAGGCTTTACTTAAATCAAAGTTCATTCCTGCAAAGTTTCCGCCATCCATTATGATATTAACTGCATCAAGTAAGTAAGCAAGTTCACCTTTAATAACTTGGTCACTAATTGTATATTGATTATACCATTTATCTCTATATGGTCCATCAATATCATTTACATATTCATCACTTGGTATACGAATTATGCTTCCAGGACTTTGAGATTCTTCTTTTACCTTGTTTATAATTGTTTCTGAGATTATATAAGATCTAAGAATTGTGTTTTGATTAGCTCCAGTTGCCTTACTAATATCAAAATCAATTCCACTAAAATCGCCACCATTAGATAGGATATTAGCTGCATCTAGTAGATGGGCAATTTCACCCTTAATTACAGTATTTCCATTATATGAATTAAACCATTTATCTCTATATGTTGTGTTAATTGAATTTACATATTCATCGCTTGGTATTCTAATTATACTATTCGGTGCATCTGCTTCTTCTTTTATCTTATGAACGATTGTTTCTGATATTACAAATGACTTAAGAATAATATCTTGATTTGCTCCAGTTGCCTTACTAATATCAAAGTCAATTCCGGTAAAGTCTCCACCATCAACTAGGATGTTAGCTGCATCAAGCATATGAGCAATCTCACCCTTAATTATACCATTACTTGTATATTTGTTATACCATTTATCTCTATATGGACTATCTAATTTTTCAACATATTCTTCACTAGGAATTTTAATTACGCCATTTTCAGATTCATCATAAATAGTATGAATGATTGTTTCTTGAATAATATAAGATTTTAATAGTCTTTCTTGATTATCTCCATCAAATAATTTATTTAAATCAAAATCATCCATATCATCAATGCCACTACCATCGGTTAAAATATTTATAGCATCTAATAAATAAGCTAGTTCTTTCTTTTCGACTAATGTATCACCAGAATATACACTAAACCATTTTTCTCTACTTTCATCATTTCTACCACTTAAGTAAGATGTTGGTGGAAGATAAATTGTTCCTTCATCAACTTGATCTAAAATTAGTTGAACTGCAGTTTCTGATATTACTAATGATTTTAAAAATACTTTTTGATTTTCTTCATCAAATGCTGAATTAATATCGAATTCAAAATCATTATCTAATGATCTTTCTCCAGTAATTGGATCTGGTTCAATAATTATGTCAACTGCTCTAAGTAGCCTATCTATTTCTCCATATTCTAATACTACAACTTTACCATTATTATAAACAAAATTATTAGAGCTATCTAATTGATATTTATTCTTCCATGCACTTCTGTTATTTACATCATTTAATCCATATACTTGAGCTGTTGGAATATAAATATCTGATTGTTCTGATATTTTCGTTATAATTGTCTCAATAAATACTTCCGACTTAAATATCTCATCTTTGTTATCTATTATTTTATTTAAGTTCAATGTGAAGTCTTCAATCGACTCATCTTCACCAATAATAAAGTTTAAAGCGTCAAGTAAGATTCGTAATTCCCCATCACCTTGGCCTTCTACTTTCTTCCAAGCTTGATAATTTGGAGAGTTTTGAAGACTGACTGGAATTGAAATTATTGCATCCACTTCATTAGACATATCAATTAATTTATTAATAATTGTCATTTCAATAACTTTACTTATTAATACAGTTTCACGTATATCTTTATCTAATATTACATTTACATCAATATCTTCAAGTCCTTTACCATCTAATAAAACCCTAAGTCCCTTAAGAATATGGAATAATTCACCATATTTATTAACCACTAAATCATTTCCAACATACACATAATGATTTAACCATGAATCTCTTGGATCTGTTTTACTTAAGTTTTCACCTTCTGGAATAGTGATTATTGAGTCAGTTTTTACTGATTCTTTTTCAATTTGAACAATAATTGATTCACTTAAAATCTCTGATTTTAATACTTCATTAATATCATCATCCGATAATGAAGTTATTTTTTCTATTGAGAAATCATCTAATTCTTGTCCGGCTAAGAATATTCTTATACCTTTAAATACCTTAGATAATTCTCCTTCTTTCACAATATTATTTTCAACTCTATTTTTCCAAGCAGCAAGTTTAATATCTTGATTTATGGAAGTTAACGGTCCGTTTGGTATAGCAATAAATGCATCCTCGTCGTTTGCTAATTCTTCAATTTGATTAATTAATGAAAGTACTAATATATCAGAAATCATGATATTATCAATATCTTCATCTTTTAAATTTGTTATTGTATCAGTAGAGAATGATCCACCATCTGTAAGTGAAGAAGCTAGTGGACTAACGGCAATAAACATTCTCCTTAGTTCACCTTCAACAAATCCTTCTACCTTAATATCTTTTGGAAGATTATTAGGATCAAGAGCAAATTCTAGCGTTCTTGTAGTTCCTAACTTAACACCATCACCATAAATATTGTACTTGGTAACATTTGCAAGTTTATTAATCTTTACAATATTTCCAACAAGAGTAAATGTTGTATTGACATATTCTCCATCATGCCACTTTATATTAGGGTTATCAACTCCAACTATAAAATCTAATTGTTTACCAGGTTGAGAGAATGATTTAATAACATTAATTAGGGTTCCTGATATAAAATTAGATCTTAACATTACATCCAGTTCATTATCATTTAGTGATAAGAATGCGTTAATATCTGATCCTTTATTCATAATAATTGAGGCTGATTTGAATAAATAATAAAGTTCCATCTTAGCTTTCTCAGAATCTTCTAAATCACCGAAATCACCAAATTCAATGTCTTCACCAAGGTCAATTGTTGATAATGCCCCTTCAACAATACCACTTATATTTCGAGTAATAAACTTAGAACCACTTAAATAAGTAGCCAATTCTTCAATTTTATCATCATCTAATTTAGTAAGATTATCCGTACCTTCAGATAAAATAAACTTGACTGATTTAAATAATGAGCTTAATTCTAACTTAGTCCATTCATTTGCTTCTAGAACAACAATTTCAGAATCCCCAAATAAATCAATAGATGAAACAACTGATTTAATAATTACATTTAAATTTTTCGTAAAGAATTTTGAATTTGATAAGTATTTTGATAAATCATCTATTGTTTCATTTGATAAATTTTGTAATGCTTCTGTTCCATTATCTAAAATTCCCGATTTAAAAATTGTTACAGCGGCATTTACTAATGAACTAAATTCTTCAGCATCCCAAATGTCAGTTTCAATAATTACTTGATCATTATACTCTTCAGGTAACATTTCTTTACCTACGTAATTTACTAATACTGGTACAGCATTTTTAATTAATAATGATTCAAAAATTGCGTTTGATAATTCTTCTACTTTTTCTTCTGTTACATGTTCGAATGTTTCAGTTGAATCAAATTTCTTAATTTGTAGGGCAGCAATAGCTGCATATATTTCACCAAATTGAGCAACTTCATCGCTCCATTTATCTATCTCGTCTAATTTTAAATCTTCAATTTTAAATCCAAATTGTTCTAAAGATTTTCCAACTGAATCTAATGTTGTAACATATGATATAGCAATTGGTGCTAATTTATCAATAATATCTGTAGCCCCAATATTTGTAAATATTGATTTTACAGTTTCGGGATTTAAATTTAAGTATTCAATTTGTTCACCATCAGATGGTAGAAGTGTAGTTATATCAACTAATGCATATCCTAATTTCTTAATATCATTACTGAAATCAATACTCTTGATATCCTTAATATTAAGTTCAAAACCTTCTGGTAATTTAACTACATTTTCTCCACTTTCATCTTTTAAATATAAAGAAGCTTCAATTCCCATGGGAATTGCCACCTTTACAAGTTTTAATTTAGAAAGGGAACTAACAATATCTTTTAATACTTCAGGGTCTTCTTGAAGTAATGCATCAACAGAAAATCCATTTTCTTTTAATTTATCTGATTTTGAGAAAGCTTGAGCAACTAGATCAAGTTCTTCTCTTAACTTAATATTAGTACTTTCAACCTTAAATGAGAATAGATAATCAAATAATAAAGTATCAGCTTTAACTGCACCAAATACCTTACCAGGGACTGATTTAGAATACAATCCTAATAAATCAAGTATTGGATCAAAATCTGATCCACCACTTTCATCAGATACCAATACTGCCTCATCATCAATAAAGACTAGATTATATCTTAAGTCTTGTTGATTATTAGCAATAATGTTTTTTAATGAACCAGCTAGGGAAGCAATTCCTCCAATTGGGAAAAGTAGTAATAATAAATAAACTAAACCCTTAGCAGATCCAAGACCAGCTCCACCAAAACGTGAACCAATAGTCTTTTTTCTTTTTTCTCCTTTTTTACGTTTTGGTTTAAATACCATCCATAATACATCGGTTAATAGTTTAAATACTGTAAATGAAAGAATTATTAATACAAGCCAGAATAGTAACTTTACTACCATATCAACTAGCCCAATAAGTGCAGTTTTAGCTAGAGTATCATTAGCTAATAAATCTTCAGCTTGAGGGTATGCATTTAATATATACCCATAAATAAATTCTTCAAGAGATTTAATTTGTATTCCAGATAATTTTATATTAAATGATTCCAAATTAAATGTTCTTACAAATTCATAGGTTTTTAGAGCATCACTTGCAATATCTAATGTTACCCAACCAATAGTAAATATTATGGCTGTAGCAATAAAATAAAATAATGATTTTCTAAAACCCCTAATGAACCCGATAAAGGCAAAAATTCCAACAAAAGCTATCGCAAATATATTAATATACATTAATAAATCATCATTGCTTATGGGCAAAAAGTCATTCATATGTTTAACCTCCTAGGTAGATAAAAATACACACTTATTATTAATTATATCATACTTTATTATATTTTTATATAAAATACGCTGTCTTTTTTAAATTTCATATTTCTTGATACTTATTCTTTTATTTGCTATAATGTATAAAGGTGATTTAATTGTTTAGAAAGATAGAAATAGAAGATAAAAAATTCATAAATAGATATAAGCATCCTGAATATATATCAAGCGAACTTAATTTCGCAAACCTATATTCATGGAAAGATTATGATAAACTTGAAATTTATAATGATGATAAAGTGACAATTGTGAAGGGTGACAACTTCTTCTTCCCACCTATCTGTGAACCTTTATACTTCACATATGGTTTAGATATAATAAATAAATATTGTAATGATAATAATTTAATCTTTAATATATTAGGAATAACCGAAGAAATAAAACCTTTATTTCCTAGTGGATATGAGTTTTATTATCATCCGGAAATTAATGAATATATATATAACGCAAGTGACTTAGTAACATATAGTGGCAAGAAATTACATGCTAAACGTAATTTAGTAAATCAATTCAATAAATCATACTCTTATCAATTTCTATCATATGATGAAAGTTATCGAAATGACATTGTTTTATTAATTGAAGAATGGATTATTAAAAAAACAACAACTGCTGAAATTAAATCAATTTTTAATGTATTAGATAATTTAGATTTTCTTGAATGTTTCTGTGATTGTCTGTTTGTTGATAATAGATTAGTAGGTTTTTCAGTAGGAACTATATATGGAGATTGTGGAATTGTACTATTTGAAAAGGCTGATGATAACTATATTGGTATATACGCTAAACTTGTAAATGAATTTGCCATAAAACATTTCAGCAATATAAAATATATAAATCGTCAGGAAGATATGGGTCTTGAAAACTTAAGAAAATCAAAAATGAGTTATAACCCGTGTTTCTTTACTCATAAATATCAATGTACACTTCCTGTTGAAACTCAGCTAATAAATATTTATAATTTAAGTTTTGATGATAGCAAAGAATATATAGACTATTTCTTTAGATACAAAAACAAAAAAACTAAATTACTTATTGAAAATAATGTAATTATCAGTATGCTATTTTATCGTGATGAAATAATACAAATTAAGAATCAAGAATATAAAGCATGTTTCATTTTTGCAGTTGCAACCCACCCTCAATTTCGTAAATTAGGTAAAATGGATAAACTTATTAAAGATACACTTGCTGAACTTGAAAATGAGTATGATTTTGCTTATTTAAGTAGTGCAGTTGGTAATTATTATGAAAGATTTGGTTTTGTAAGTTTTGGATTAAACCAAGAATATATAATTAAAAATAATCAAGAAACAAATGACCTAAATACCATTTTAGGTATATATAATGAATATTCTAAAAACTTTGATTTATTTACAAAAAGAGATCTTTCAAAGTTTAAAGAAATCTATGAAGAACTTATTGTTTGCAATGGTAAGATATTCCTATTAACAGAAAAAGGTTTAGTAACTGGATACTATATATATGATGGAAAAGAAATTATTGAATATTGTAATCTAAATAATTTAACATTTACGGATAAAACAGATAGTATGATTAAAATATTAAACAAAAATATTTTATGTGACACTGATTTCTCTAATAATAATGAAGTTTTATTAAAAACAAAAGAATTTTTTTCAAATTTTAAAGCAATTTCTTTTGAAAAATATTAGCAAGGTAACTTGCTTTTTTTTGTCCCCATTTTTCGACAAACCACATATATATTAAATATCTTCCGTGTAGAAATTTGTCGAATGTGTCTTTTTTATATAAAATTTTTTTAATAATCATTGCATTTTTAGTGTAAAAATGTTACATTATATCTATAGGTTTCGGAGGGGAATATGGAAAAATTTAAAATAGCTATTGCTGATGATAGTAAAGAAATTCAGTTAACATTAACAGATTTTTTAAAAAAGGAAGATTCATTAGATATTGTTGGTTGTTACTCTGACGGTGTTCAGCTATTAAACGCATTAAGAACAACACAATTTGATCTACTAATCCTTGATATTTTTATGCCTAATTTTGATGGCATTAAAGTTCTTGAAGAACTAAAATCAAAAAACGGAAGATATAAAAGCCCTAAAAATATTATAGTAATGACAGCTTTTTCAAACGATAATGTAATGATGAAATCTTCTCAATTAGATGCTGATTACTTTATTGTTAAACCTATCAATTTTAATCATTTATTACAATTGATTAATGAGATCAGAGGAAACAAAAATAAGGACAAAGAAGTTAAAAGTAGTGTTTCAATAAACTTTAATGATAATAAACTTGACTTAGATACAGAGATTACTCATATTCTTCATGAAATTGGTGTACCTGCTCATATTAGAGGGCACTTATATATACGCGAAGCAATTAGTCTTGTATTTAATGATATTGAAATATTAAATGGTATTACTAAAGTATTATATCCTTCTGTTGCTACTAAATATAAAACAACAGCATCAAGAGTTGAAAGAGCAATTAGACATGCAATTGAAGTTGCTTGGATAAGAGGTAATATTGATGCGATTACGGATTTATTTAGCTATACAATTAGTTATCATAAATCAAAACCAACTAATTCAGAATTTATCGCTATGATAGCTGATCATTTACGTTTAAAATATAAAAATAAGATTACAGTTGCACAGTAAAACAAAACGTGTTGGAATGAACCAACACGTTTTTTATGTAAACTGTAAGAATGATCTAACAGCTTCATTTTCATTTTCTTCAAATATATTTTTTGGACTTCCATCCACTTCAACAAGACCCTTATTAATAAAAATAATTCTATCACTTATTTCTCTTGCAAACTTCATTTCATGGGTAACAATGATTAATGTCATTCCTGTCTTTGCTAAGTTTTTAATTACATTTAGTACTTCATTAACATTCTTAGGATCTAGGGCACTAGTAGGTTCATCAAATAAAATTACCTTAGGATTTAAAGTTAAGGCTCTAGCAATGGCAACCCTTTGTTTTTGACCACCACTTAATTGATTTACATTACTATTTATAAATTCATCCATTCCTACTAATTTTAATTTTTCAATTGCTATTTTTTGTGCTTCAACTTTATTCATATATTTTACTTTTCGTAAACCAAATGTACAGTTATTCAACACATTCATATTATTGAAAAGATTAAATTGTTGGAATACCATACCGATATTAGATCTTAAATTATTAATATTATATTCCTTAATATCTTTACCTAAAAATAGTATATTTCCTTCATCATAGTTTTCAAGCAAATTAATACATCTAAGCAGTGTTGATTTACCACTTCCACTTTCACCTATAATAGATACAACTTCATTTTCTTTAAATGTTAAGTTAATGCCTTTTAAGACATCACTACCATCATATGATTTTTTTAAATCTTTAATTTCTATCATATCTTACCTCTAATTAGAACTTACTATTCCCTTTGAAGGAACGCCAATTCTTTTTTCAATAAATCGAAGGACTAAACTTGTAGCAAAAGTTAAAACTAAATAAATTGTAGCAGCAATTAACATTGCTTCAACGTATAAGAAATATTTTCCAGCAGCACTGTCAGCAACCGTGAATATATCAATAACTGATATTACACTTAATACTGAAGAATCCTTTATATTAACAATTAATTCATTTCCAATTGAAGAAAAAGAATTTTTAATTGCTTGAGGGAATATAATAAAAATAAATGTTTTTACTGAAGATAAACCAATACTTCTGGCTGCTTCATATTGCCCCTTATCAACTGAATCAATACCACTTCTTAATACCTCAGTAAGATAAGCAGCAGTATTTAATGAAATAGTGAATAAACCGGCTGAGAATGCTCCCCACTCAATTCCTGCTGTATAAAAAACATAGTAGAATATTACAGCTTGAACAATCATTGGAGTTCCCCTAAATAAAGTTACATAAATCTTTACAAAGATATGACCAATATATTTTAATACTTTTATATATTTTTTATCATTTTGATTAATTTTTATAGTTCTTAAAATACTAAACATAAGGGAAATAATTAGTCCAAATATAGTACCTAAGACTGCTAGTGACATTGTCACTTTTATACCATCGAAGAATTGCCAACCATATTCTTTAACCATTGAAATAATATTTGAGATCATTTTTATTCCTCAGGAGCAATTTCTAAAACACTTAACATAATTTGTTCTCTAGTTTCATTTGATATTCTAGATAGAGCATCATTAACTTTTTCTAATAATACTTTATCAACTTTTCTTATACCAATTGATACAATTTTGTCACTTTCATCAATATTAAATCCGTCTTCTAAAGTTATATATTTTAAATCTGGATTACTCTTAATAATACTATAAGCAACTGGCTTTTCAACAACCGTAACATCACTAACACCAGTTTTAATTGAGTTAATAATCTTTGGAACTGAATCAAGTGGAACTTGATGAGTTGTATTACTTGCAGTAGCAATTTGTCCAGCTAAATCATCATAAATTGTATTTTTTTGACCAATAACTTTCGCGTTTTCGAAATCACTTAAATTCTTTGCATCTTTGTATAATCCATCTTTAGAAACAATTACAACATGTTCAGATTCATAATAACTATTTGTAAAGCTAATTGAAGCTAAACGCTCTTCAGTTGGGCTCATACCAGCAATAATTAAATCAATAACACCTGATTTCAAAGCTGGAATTAAACCTTTCCAAGAAACCATTTTAATAACTAATTCAAGTCCAAGATCATCAGCAATCATCTTTGCAATTTGAACATCATATCCATCAACATATGCATTCATTCCATCAAGTGGATAATTTGTATCAGTCTTTGTTGTTTCCATCCAGTTAAATGGAGCATAAGCTGCTTCCAATCCAACAACTAATTTATTATTTTCAAAATTGAAAGTTTTCTCACTAGAACATCCAGCAAGTACAAACATAAACATTAAAACAATTAATAATTTTTTCATTTTTTTCCTCCTATATATAACAAAAAAAGCGTCATAGACGCCAAGATAAAAGTCCCAAAAAATAGGAAAAAAATATCTAGAAAGCGCCTCTACATTTAAGTAGGAGTGTTATACGTATTTCATATAACCCCATAATAAATAATACCTTATTTATCATTCGGCGATGGTTACCTTTCCTATGTTTCATTGCATGTCTGCTCCACATAGTACTCATTTGCATCGCTACCTCTTCTATTACTCTTTAATTGTTACATTTATTATACTATATAAATATTTATTTTCAAGAAATAAACTTATAAATACGTTTTCAATATTCAATATTTATAATGTTTTCTAACTCTACTTGGTCTTGACTTATAGCCACAGGTTCATCAACAACAATAAATCTTTCATTATTATGGATAATCATTTCTCCAACATAAGGGATATAATTATTGAATCTAAAAACAAAAACTGAAGATTCACTTTTAACCTTTGCAAGAATAACTTTATCTTCAATACTGCTTCTTTCATTTACTATCTTTTCGATATTCTTAATTGGAGTAATATGATATGAATCATAATATTCTATTTTATTAATTAATTCATAAAATTTTATATCTTTAACACTATGAATAAAACAAACATATGAATTATTAGCTACATTTACAAATACAGGATCGCCAACTAAAAGATCTTCATCAAATAAAAATCCCTTTTTAATAAAACCATTAATATTTATCTCAACAATCTTTATATCAACATCGATCTTTTTATCAATTAAAAATTTTAGTAAATTATCTCTTAGTTTTTTTATTTGCGATAGATAACCTAAAATACTATAACATACACCATTTATTTTTTGATAGTGTTTATTTAGGTTAACATTAGCAATAACAAAATTTATCATGGGTCGATAATATAAATTTATTTCATCGACCAAATTTAATTTATCCAAATTATCTTTAATAAGTATATTTAAATTATTAAAGAGATTAAATGCAATTTTATAATTTTCTTTCTTATTAATATATGTAAGAAAATCTGCTTGTGTTTTATTTATTTGGAAGAAATCAAAAACTTCTTGAGTTACTTCACGTCTTTCTTTAAGAATTACTTTAGTAAAGTAATCAATTCTTCTTATAACCTTACCATCAAATTTATCATTATAAAAATATAAATACTCAGAAATAAACCCTGTTAATAATTCATCACCAATACTAAATTCTACCATCATTCCAATAAATGATTCAATTTCTATTTTTAAAACATAATCAACTTTATCAGAATATACTCTTACATATTTATCTTTAAATAAATTTTCAATACTAATTTTTGATATATCTAAATAACCTAATGAAAACTTATAAACATACTCTGTAGATACATAAGCGATATAAGGAAGTAAATTGCCTAATTTAGTTGTATATATATCTGTAACAACAGCTAAATTATCACTATTTAAATTACCGGTGTAAACTATGTCACCAATCTTTAACTCAGCATCATATAAAAAATGTTTAATCTTTAAACCATTCTTATTCACTTCAACAATCCCTAAACTCTTATCCAAACAACCACTAAAATAAGCCTTACCATATTCTTTAAAAATAAAACAAATAATTCTAACCATTTCATAGATACTTGTTAAATTACTATTAGGATCATAGGCTTTATCAGAATTTTTTGATAAAACAATATTATTTGCAAGGATTTGGTATTTTAGAAGTTTTTCATTCTCAACTAATTTGTCATTATGTAAGTCCAGAATCATTTCAAATAACGCCTCTACTCCAATGATATTAAACTCACATTCAACAACAAAAATGTATTCAATTAAAGAATTTAAGTCTTCAAAAGTTTTTCCTTTTATTAGGTTTTTTAAAATTATCTTCTCTTTATTTTTCATATTTATATTATATCATAAAATAATCATTTTTATCTATATTTAAATAGTAAAATAATATTACATAATAATTTTCTTTCTTATTATATATAATAAAAAATTATCCATAAGGATAATTTTTTATAATTTATTTTCTAATTGTCTTTAATGCTTTACCCCATAAGTTAACTTGGTCCAACATTGCATTTATGTTTGCTTCATGTATTGATTGAGGTTTAAATACTGTAAAGTTTTCAAAATCTAAAAATAAAGATAATGTAGGATGTACTCTGACATCAGCTACAAGTAATTCACCTAAAATTCCTCTTAAATGTTCTGCAGCCCTAGCTCCACCAGTTGAACCATAACTTACAATACCGGCAACTTTATTGTACCAAGTTTCACGTGCTGAATCTAAAGCATTCTTTAAAGCACCGCTAATACTATGGTTATATTCAGAAACAATAAAAACAAATCCATCTAATTGTGCTAATTTTTGATTCCATTTAATAACTGGTTCTTGATCAGCGGATTCACCTAATAAAGGTAATTTAAAGTCTTTAATATCAACTATTTCATAATTTGCATCATTTCTTTTATCAGCAATTGATTTAACCCATTCACCAACTTGAGGACTAACTCTTCCTTCGCGAGTGCTACCTAATATAATTCCAATATTTAATTTTTCCATATTTATATTCTCCTTTAATATAACAAAATTTATATAGTTATAAACTACAATTCAATTTTATTACAAAATCGAAGTAATTGCAATTGTAATGCTTTTATATTTTATAATTAATTGCTTGAGAATTAAATAACTTATAATATAGACTATCAGGTTTGTTCATAAGGTTTTTATGAGAATCATAATCACCAACTTCACCATTATTAATAATTAAGATTTTATCGCAAAATACTGAACTACTCATACGGTGAGATATATAGATTGCTGTTTTATTTTCAATCATATTATTGAAGTTTTCATATATTTCTGCTTCAGCAATAGGATCTAGTGCACTTGTTGGTTCATCAAGAATTACTAAACTAGATTCTTTATACAAGGCTCTAGCAATCGCAACTTTTTGTTCTTGACCTCCACTAAATCTAACACCTTCAATATCATAGTTTTTATTCATAAAACTACTTAGGCCTTTAGGTAAGCTTTCAACTTTTTCTTTTAATCCTACTTCTTCTACTATTGTATTAACCTTTTGTAAATCCACTTCTTCATTGGCAGTAATATTATCTAATAATGAATAAGCAAATAAGCGATAATCTTGAAAAACTACAGAAATATTATTAATAAAGGATTCGTAATCGTAATCATAAATGTCTATACCGTTAATTAAAATTTTTCCTTCATCGATTTTGTATAAACGACATAGTAGTTTAATAAGTGTTGTTTTACCAGCACCATTTAAACCTACAATAGATATTCTTTCCCCTTTATTAATTTTAAAACTAATACCTTTAAGAATATATTTATCAGTCTTAGGATATTTAAAACTTACATTTCTAAATTCAATCTCTTCAATTTCTTTTAATTTTTCTTTACCAAAACTATCCTTAACATCTTTAATTTCCATAAATTCTAGGAATGGTTCTAAAAATGATAGAACTAAACCAAAATTAGTTAATTCATTAAATAATGAGTTAAATGTAAGTGTAAAGTTAATGGCAGTATTGGCATACATTGTGAAGTCGCCAATTGATAATTTTTTACCGAATTTATCTGTAATTACTCTTAATGAAATGTATAAATAAATAATTCCATTTTGTAAAGCATTAATAATTCTGTCAATTCCACTAACTATTCCTGTTAAAAAATAAAACTTTTTAAATTCTTTATGAATACTCATATTCATTTTATTTACTGATTTTGAAATAAGAGGTTCCATTTTATATACTCTTAAATCTTTTTGAATATTATCATCAAATACTAAACCTAAATAATAATTAAATTTTCTATTTAATGGGATAATACTTTGGAAAAATACATTTTGTTTTTTCTTGATAGTTAAGTTTAATAATATTGTAACTGTTGTCAGTACTACTAAAGCTATAACAAGCAAATAAGAAAGTGTAAACAAAATAGCAATTAAACTTATTAAAGTAACTATATTAGTAATTACTTTTGTTGTTGATTGAACGATGGCAAATAAGGCCCCTTGATTAGTAATTCCAAATACAGCTCTTTCTTTTAAATCTAAATAATATGGATCCTCTAGATAAGAGTAATTAATATCCGTAATCTTCTTAGCCATAGCCTCAGTCATTTTTCTATTTACATATTCTGTCTTAACTTCTAATAATCTTACTAATGTTTTATTGACAAAACCAAAAAGGAGATTTGCTATAACAATTACTCCACCATAAATTAAAGAAACTTTTAATTCATTTTGATTTAATAATGATTCAATTAAATATTTAGGAAGGATAATATTAGAAAGCATTTGAACTGTAGAGAAAATTGAACTAAAACTTAGAAGAATAAAATAAGATGGTGAAACTTGAAAAACAATTTTAAACAGTATTTTAATTTTCTTTATATTTTTCATTCTTTTTCTCCTTGGTAGTATTTCCCTTGAACAACAAACATACTATAGTATTCTTGTTTTAGTTCCATTAATTCATCATGACTACCATATTCAATTAATTTTGAGTCTTTAAATAATGCAATTTTATCACAAAATTTTGTACTTGCAAGACGATGTGAAACATAAATTGCTGTTTTATCTGTTACTAAATCATTAAAGTTTTGATATATTTCAGATTCAGCTAAGGCATCTAAGGCAGCAGTTGGTTCATCTAATATTACAACATTACCATTTTTATATAATGCTCTTGCAATAGCTAGTTTTTGATTTTCTCCACCACTAAAGACTACTCCATTTTCATCAATTACTCTTAACATCATATGATCTAATTTGTTTTCTAATTTTTCAACTTTTTCTTTTAAACCAACTCTAGATAAACAATTCCAAATTCTTTCATCATCACTTGATAAACCTAAAGTGATGTTTTCTCTAATTGTATATGCAAGAATATTAATTTCTTGGAATACTACCGAGAACATTCGATGATATTCTTCAATATCAAATTTGGATATCTCGATGTCATTAACTAATATTCTTCCACTACTCGGTTCAAATAATCTAAGAATTAATTTTATTAATGTTGTTTTACCAGCACCATTTATACCAACTATAGCTAACTTTTCCTTTTTATTTATTTTTAAATTTAAGTTTTCAAAAATCCATTTATCTGTATTTGGATATTTAAAACTTACATTTTCAAATGTAATTTCTAAAGTGTCATTATCAATTTTCTTTAATTTATCATTTTCATCAACTTTTATTTCATCCATATATTCAAAATAGTCATTAACATATTGTCCTTCAGCGATAATTGTTGTGAAGTCTAGGGCAGTAGTTTTAATTAATGTTGATAAAGATAAGGCAGCAATTAGGTACATTGAAAAATCATCAATACTCATACCATTTATAACTTTTGTAATTAATATATAATATAAGAAAGCATCAGCAATTAAGACAAATAATAAATCAATAAAAGCTAGTGAGTACTCTTTATTTTTAATCTTACGGAATACTGATATATATGATTTAATTTCATTTGAATAATTTGTTTTAATTTTATCTTGAAGATTAAATAGACGAATATCTTTTCCATAACTAAAATCATGAGTAATTTGTTGGTAATAGCCAATTTTTCTATTTGCATGACTTAATTGTTCTTTTTTACTATAACGAAACTTTTTAGCTAATAGTGTAGTAGCTGCTGTAACAAATACTGATAAAAAGACAGCAAGTAAAACAACAAAACTTAGTCTACCAACAATAATTATATATAAAAAAATTGTAACTATTTTTGAAAATATAGTAAATAAAATTTTTAGTAATACCTCAAATCCTCTATTTCCTCCAGTACATGATTCTAAAACATCCTCATGAGCATCTAAGTAGTTTGGATCTTCAGTGTGTTTATAATCTACTAAACTTAATCTTCTAAATAACTTTGATAGAAAATCAATTCTTATAATCATAATTCGTACAGTTGATTGGCTATTTAGAAATTGTTCAAAAAAACCAAAGACAAGCATAAGGGCTGCAAATATTATTGTTACTTTTAAAATGTATTCAGTACTTGGGTTATCACTAATAATTTCTTTAATTAAAAATTTTGGTAAATATACCGAAAATAAAGGAAAGATACTTGCAAAAAATGTATATCCAAAAAAAATCAAGATTAGTAATCTATCCATTTTTAGCGACTCTTTACAAGCCCGATTAAGTGTTTTTAAGAAAGGATACTTCTTTTTCATATAAATGTTTTCTCCAATGATTTGATGATATTTTTAATTGTATTTGTATTTAATCGATAAAATATTTTTTTCTTATCTTCTTCACTACTTACTATTTCAACAAGTGAATTATTAATCAATAATTCAATATGATGGACAAGTGTTGCACTAGTTAATCCTAGTTCTTTAGCTATCTCTTGAATATACATACTTCTATCTTTCAATAATATAAGTATTTTAAATCTCGTTGGTTCAGATAATATTTTCAAAATATTAGCCACTCTTTTTTCTTCTCCACCGGATTTATTTTTTAAAACCAACATGTCATATATTAAATAACCCAAATATATTGTATTATCATTTTCAATTTTCGACATCGTTAATTGATTAGAAAACAAAGCACATAAAGTAATTATATACTCTTCATCTTTAAAAAAATTAAAATCAAATATCTCATTTAATTCTATTATTTTTTTGTTTTTTAATGTATTTATCGAATTCATTAAATCAGATTCAATAATATAGATTTTGTTTTTTATTTCTTCTTCAATTGGTTTTATACCTTCAATAATTTCACTAAATAATTTTTCTCCATTAACGTAAAAATAAATCAAATTATACTTTGCGTCATTTGTAATATCTAGTTTATTAATTAACTCTATAAAATTATTAGTTTCTAATTTTTCAACTTTATCATCTAATAAATCAATAAATATTTCCATAAAGAAATCATCAACTATTTCTTTAAAACTTTGTAAACTTAACTCTTTATAATTCTTATAAAAATCAACTATAAATGAAGATCCATATAGAATTGATTTAAAATATACCTGATTTTTTTGAATAATTTCAGGAATTTCAATATTTAAACTTTTTAAAAATTTAAGATAATTTTCAAATCTGTTTATAATTTTACTTTCTAATTCTTTCATCTCAATATTTCTAGTTAATGAATCAACAATATCATTTTGTTCATAATTCATTGCCACATATGAGAGTGCTTCTAACGTATAATCTAAATTTTCTCTTACTTTCATTCTATCACCACCATTATTATATCATATTGTTAGATACATGTCAACAATTTTATTAGATAACTATCTAATATATTTATTTAATAAATTTCTTTAAATTATTAAATAAATATGCTACAATATAAATATAAGTAGGCATAATTATGCTGAGCTTTAAGGAGGTATCTATGTCAGAGGTATTAGTAAGGATTAATAACCTAACTAAGTATTATTCTTCAACACGTGCCCTAAATTCTGTATATCTTGAATTGTATAAAGGGAAGGTTATTGGTTTACTTGGACCTAATGGTTGTGGGAAGACTACATTCATTAAAATCCTAGCAAACCTTTTAAATAATTACACAGGGGATGTTTTAATTGATGGCCAAAAGCCTGGTATACATACGAAAAATATTATATCTTATTTACCTGATCGTAATTATATTAATGATAATTGGACAGGACATTATGCAATAAGTTTTTTTAAAGATTTTTATTCTGACTTTAATCGTGAGAAGGCTGTAGACTTATTTAATTTATTAGATATTGATTTAAACACTAAGTTTAAAAACCTCTCTAAGGGTAATAAGGATAAGTTTCAATTAATTTTAGTATTATCTAGAGATGCTAAGTTATATTTGTTTGATGAACCAATTGCTGGTGTTGACCCTGCTGCTAGAGAATTAATATTTGATTTAATTCTTAATCATTATAACAAAGAAGCAACCGTAATTATTAGTACTCATTTGATTTATGATGTTGAGAAAATATTGGATTACGCAATATTTATCAAAAAAGGAAAAATCATTAGATATAGTCCTGTATCCGAAATTGTACATGACGGTAAAACTCTTGAGGAAGTATTTAAGGAGGATTTCAGATGGTCGGCAAAATAATGAAACATGAAATAAAGAACACTTGGATTGAAGTTGTTGTTATTAACGCTGCCTTATTAGTAGCCACATTAATCTTACAAGTTTTATTTTTGATAGATGCTGAAAGTTATTTTGGTGGATTAGTTGTAGGTGTATTTTGGTTTATAACTGTTGCTGGATATTTTATATCAGCTGCAGTACTTGTTATAAACGTTGTGAAATCATTTAATAAAAGAATGTTTTCAGATGAAGGTTATTTAAGTTTAACTCTGCCTGTGTCAATTGATGCCTTAATAATATCAAAGGTATTGGTTAATTTAATGTGGATACTGATTTCAATTATAAACTATATTTTATGTTTTGTATTAATGTTCGATGCATTAGCTGGTGGCATATTTGGATACATTGTTGATGTATTAAAAGTTTTATTTAATAATCCATTATTCACATTAATACATATCTTTTGGTTTTTATTAAATTCAATTATGGTAATAATGATTCTTCTATTTACATTATCATTATTACATATTGGAAAAGTTCAAAAGCTTCGCCTACTTGCTGGACTTGGAATATTCTTCGGAGTAAATATTATTGTTAATATAATTGAAGGAATAGTTAATTATATTCCAATTGGAATTGTTAATGATAATGGTTTTCTAAGTTTTAAAGTATTAGACTCATCTGCTAATATTAATTATGGAAATGGTGTTTTATTTACTGGATTAACACTAAATTCTATAATTGGTTATATAGCAGTTATCGTAGGATTATTTTTCCTAACAAGAAATCTTATTAAAAATAAACTAGAATTATAAAGAAGGTATTTATGAAAAAATTTTTATTGTTAATATTATTACTATTATTTGCAAATGGTTGTATTGATGATCCAAAGGATAAAAACATTAGTTTTGAAACTAATGAAATTAGTGTTGAAATTATTGGAAACACAACTTTACCTATAATCCTTAAAAACATTAACAATAATGAAATTGAGTACGTTGTTGAAGATCAAAACGTAGTTCTTATTGAAGAAGGAATAGTTATCCCACTTGAAATAGGTTCTACTTATGTAACTGCAAAATATAAGCTTGATAATAGTATTAGTGCTAGAATTTTAGTAAACGTAACCCCTGAGTTACCAAAACTAAGACTTCCGGAAACTATTACAATTGGTGGATTTAGTAAATTAACTATTACTAATTTCAGTAATAATAATTTATTTACTTGGGAAGTAAATGATAACTCGATTGTTACAATTGATGAAAGTTATACATTATATGCATTAAAGGTTGGTAAGACTACAGTTACTGTAACTCATAAAGAAGATAGTTCAATCACTATTACAAAAGAAATTGAAGTTATGGAAGAAAATCCAGTTTTATTTGCAAGTAATTTAAGATTACAACCAAATGATCAAGTTAAATTAGAAATTTTAAACTTAGGTGAAAGAACTAATAAAGACTATATTTGGGAATTATCAGATAAATCTTTAGCTACACTTGATGATAATTATGTGTTAACTGTTAAGAAAGAAGGAAGTCTAGAGGTAACAGTTACTTTAATAGAAGATCCAAGATATACAAGTACAATTACAATTGAAATTGGTCTTGCAATAATTAACCCTAATGGTGAAGTTAAACAAGGTCCACTTTACTTAAAAGCCGAAAACATCGAAGCTAAAGTAAAAGCTGGTGAATCTATTAAAATTGAAATTGTTGGTGGAAAAGACAATTATAATTATCGATGGTTTTCATCAGACTCTACTGTTGTTGCCGCAACAGATCAAGGTGTAATTTGGGGAATTAAAGAAGGTCAATCAACAATTATGGTTTACTCTAAAACTGATAACCAAGTAAAGGGTTATATTACTGTTACAGTTTTTGGAACACCAAATGTTGACTATGTTCAAAGATTAGTTGATGCAGCATTATCTCAAAAAGGATATACTGCTGGATATAATAAGAAAAATAAATTTGGGGACTGGTTTATGTATGATAATGTAGACTGGTGTGCAATATTTGTATCATGGGCTGCAAACCAAGCCGGAATTGGTCTTGATGTAGTGCATAAATATTCACTCGTGAGTGATGGAGTTGGATGGTATCAAGAAAGAGGAGTATATAAATCACGTAGCGAATATATTCCTAAAAAAGGTGATATTATTTTCTTCCAAAGTGGAGGTAGGCCATCTCACGTTGGTATCGTTGTATCAGTGGATGCAAATAGAGTGTATACTATAGAAGGAAATACTTCAAATGGTGTATATGAAAGAAATTACAAGTTAACTGATACATACATTCTAGGATATGCTGCACCACTATACCCAGAATATAATCCAAATTTATAAGAAAACAAGAGCACATTAAATGTGCTCTTTATTTTTATATATTAAAATATACCTTTAATTTATCTTGATTTTAAAAAACTGTTATAGTATAATAAATATATGCCACTGTGTTGAAATTGGTATACAAACTTGACTCAAAATCAAGCGCTGAAAGGCATGTCGGTTCGACTCCGACCAGTGGCACCATATTGGATTAACTAGTTTGATGAAATATCAAACATTTTTTATTTTTATATACTAAATTTCATATAGACTAATTCACCAATAAATGTTATAATATATATAAGTTACTTGCAAACCTAATTACTAAAGGAGAAATATTATTTTGATTGAAATTAAAGGAAACTCTAGAGTATTATTCCAAGGAGACTCGGTTACTGATTGTAAACGAAATAGAAATGATGAATTTGATTTAGGTGGATCTTATGTAAAAATTGTTGGAGAGTATTTAAACAAATACAATATCCAGGTAT
>JAEYQM010000054.1 GCA_023410025.1 Bacillota bacterium | reverse complement strand
TTACCTTTCTTTTTACCTTTCCACAAAAGTTGTATAAAAATACATTTGTTTTTTTATAAGTTAATACATAAATATGTATATTTACTGTTTAATTTTACGTATTTACATTTTTTAAATAACTTTTTTTTAAAAATACATCTTTAACCTTTACATAAATATGTATATTTTAAAATTTTATGCTTTATTTATAAATTTTAGAATTTTAAATTCAAAAAAAATCTAATTTTTTTTGTTTTTATTATTTTATAGTTATTAAAAACTGTTTGTTTTATGTATTTATGTATAAACAGTATAATTTAATGTTTGTTATTTTTAAATTAGATCTTTTAAACATGATTGATTTATGTATTTATGTATAAATCGTATATTTTAACGTTTGTTTTTACAAATAAAACTTTGTAAACATGATTGATTTATGTATTTATGTATAAATCGTATAATTTACTGTTTGTTTTTACAAATCAGACCTTGTAAATATAATTAATTTATGTATTTATGTATAAATCGTATAATTTTACGTTTGTTTTTACAAATAAAACTTTGTAAACATGATTGATTTATGTATTTATGTATAAATTGTATAATTTAATGTTTGTTTTTCACAAATAACTTTTGGTAAACATGATAATTTTATGTATTTATGTATAAAGTATATTTTTTTGCTTTTTTTTTGCTAAAAAAATAAATACATTATTTTTTTATACATATTTATGTATAAGAATATTTAATCTGTATTTTTTTACAAATATTGTTAATTTAAATATTTTTTTATAAGCTTTTTTTATGTTTTTTTGCATATTCATACATATTTATGTATATTATCTCAAAATAAACTATTTTTTTTATGTATTTATGTATTATAAATAATTTTTTTTCAATTTTTTTTATGTATTTATTTATAAATCGTATAATTTAATGTTTGTTATTTTTAAAACAGATCTTGTAAGCATGATTGATTTATGTATTTATGTATATTTACTTTAAAAACTTTTTTTATTTTTAAATTAATTTTATACTTTCTAAAATTTTTTTTATTAATCTTTGAAGCAAAATTGCTTTTTTTCATTTTTTTAATTTTTGGTTTTTTTAATTTTTACATAAATACATACTTATGGCTTGATTTTACAGAGAAAAAAAAGTATAATTATAATTGATCAAATTTTTATATGATTTTTTGGGATTTTTTTGATGGGTTTTTGATTTTTTATTGAACAGATTTTTAAAAATTACAAATAAATTCCAAAAAATGTTAAAAATTTGTATGTATATACATAAAAGAATAAAAACTTAAATATTTATATACATTTTTATGTTTATGTGTATATACATAAATATGTATTGTTGGGTGTTTTTGAATGGTTTTGACTCAAAAAGGGTCTGAAAAAGGTCAAAAATAGGTGTTTTGGAGGTTTGTAAAATTTCGTTTATTTTGCATTTTACCCCCCTCCCCTAATAAGTTTACCAACTTTGTATCAAAATTGATTACAGAAGAAATTTTGCTCTTAAAATTTAATCCTGATTTTTAGTTTTAATTTTAAAGTTTGATTCTAGTTAGTTAGTTTTGTTTATTGATTCAAATTGGTATTTCATGATCATTCTGGAAAAGCTATAAAAGGGGTCAAAAAACACAAAAATAACTAAAAAATACGTTTTATACATATTTATGTATTTATTTATATATTTAAAAATGTAAATATGTTTTTATTGTTTTATTTATTTATGTATATATGTATGGATATTTCAAAAAATATCGTAAAAAGAGGAGGAAAATTGGTATGAGTATGAATAATACGCCCTTTAAGAAGCGAGAAAACCCACTTTCAAAACTGAATAAGGTGGTTGTGAGTAGCGACAGAGAAAAATACACAGCTACGATGGATAGAGATTTAAGAAAAAGACTAAAAGTTGCTTCAGCAATGAAGGGACTTCAAGTTTCTTCTTACATTGAAGAAGCAGTTGCAGAGAAACTTGAAAGAGAGGGATACTAATGGCTATTGTTTCTACTTTTTGTAAAAAGGGTGGAGTTGGTAAAACAACGTTTATTGGCTACCTTGCGCACTATTATGCACAAAAAGGCAAGAAGGTTTTAGTACTTAGTGTTGATGATCAAAACAGTATATTTAAAATATACGGAGTTGAAGATAAAATTTTTGATGTTAATGACAATTATTTAGAGTTTTTAATGGCTGGACATGCTGAAATGGGAGATATTTTAATCGAAGCAAGAGAAAATTTGTATTTGATTAAAACTTTGAATACAGACAAGCTGTCAATGAAGCTAACTCTTGAGAGAAATCAAGAAAAAATAATAAAAAAAATCATGGAAGAGTATCAAACATTCTTCGATTACATTTTCATTGACTTCCCACCATCAAGTAGTAGATTAACTGAGGTTTTACTTGACATGAGTGACACAATTATTATTGTTGTAGGTCTTGATAGCCTAGGTTTAGGTGGATTCTTTAATACAATTCAGTTTTTCATTGATAACGAGATTAATTTAGATGGTATTAGGTACATTATCCCTAATGGATATAGTAAGAACAGACGTGCACCTAAGGTTTCTTTGGATAGATTACTTGAACAAGCTAAAGAATTTACTCCTGATGCAAAAGTATTACCTGCATTACAAGAAAGATCAGTTATTAAGAACATTCAAGCAGAAGGAATCAGTGCATTTGACGATGTTAAAATGCAAACATATGATCAAAATGGTAAGGATGCCCTAAAAGCTGAACTAGAAGCAATATTTGATCAAATAGAAATATAAAAAAAGCACTTTCGTGCTTTTTTTTATGTATATATGTATAAACTTATGCTACTCTTATTGGTAAGATAAGTTGAATATGATTTACATCATATTCTCCAACAATTATGAATGGTTTAATTTCTCCAGTAAAGTTAATTGTAATTTCTGGAGAGTCAAATGAACGAATTGCATCTAAGAAATACTTAGAACTAAAGGCAATTTGAAAAGGAATAACATTTGAACAGTGTAATGGATAGATTTCTTCTAAAACACCACCAATATCGTTAGTTATGGAAGAAATTTCAACAACTCTTTCGTTTGTTAAGTTAAGTTTAATAATGTTTGAGGCTTCTGTTGAAGAGAATAGCGAAGCACGTTCAATTGTTGAAATTAATTCTTGTTTATTAAAGCGAATTGAAGTTAAAAAATCATTAGGAATTAAGCTTGAAGTGTTAGGGTAAACACCTTCAATTAATCTAGTTTGAAATAAAATATTTTTGTACTTAAATAATGCTTTTGTTTTAGAAAAATACATATTAACTGACTCTGTAGAATCATCAATAATTTTATTTAATTCATCAAGGCTTTTGCTTGGAATAATTACATTAATTTGAGTGTTTAAATTATCAAAAAACATAAATTTTTTTGCTAGCCTAAAACTGTCTGTAGCAATAACTTCTAACTTGTTATTATTAGTTGCAAATGATACTCCTGTTAGTACCATTCTTGCTTCAGATAGTGATGTAGCAAATGTTGTTTTCTTTATGATTTGCTTTAAATTAATTACATCTAAGTTAATGTATGTTTCTGTTTGATCAAATGAAATTAATGGGAAGTTTTCTTGGTCCATTAAATTAAGTGTAAAGTTACTTCTATCAGCTAATATTTTTACAATGTTATCTTCAAATGATATAATATCTATCATTTTTGACTCAACACGTTTGGCAATTTCTTGAAAGTATCTACCAGGTACAGTAAATACTCCTTCTTCTTCAATAATTAGGTTTTCTGATGAATCTATTCTACAAAGAATAGAAATTTCACCATTTGAAGTAATAAAATTAATATGATCTTTATTAACTTCAATTTTGATACCAGTCAAGATTGGCATTTGTGGTTTATTTGATAGAGCTTTTATTGAATGATTTAAATTTTGTAATAAAAGTTCTCGGTTTACTGAAAATTTCATTTTTCTCTCCTATTTAATTTATATTTATAAAAATTATTATTATTAGCAATGTGGAAATGTGGATAACTTTCATTCATCCAGCTTTTTTAAGATAAAATCAATATCATTTTTAATATGTTGGTCATTTAAAACCGACTGTTTAATTTTATCATAAGCATGTGCAATAGTTGCATGATCCCTTTTACCGAAATATTCGCCAATTTTCTTTAATGGTGTGTTATATTTTTTTCTTATAATATAAATAGCAATATTTCTTGCATAAACAATTTGATTTTTTCTACTTGGAGAAACAATATCCTCTATTGAAACTCTAAAGTAACTACATACAACTTCTTTTATCTTGTCAATATCCTTAGTTTTATTAACAATAGGCATATTTACAGTGTTTGGTAAGATACCAGATAAAGCAACATATACATTTTGAAGGGTAAACGGAATATCTAGTGATACGCAATAAGTAATATATCTACGAATTGCACCTTCAAGATCACGTATATTATTAGGAAACATATCTGCAATTAACTCCAATACCTCAATTGGTACATCTTTAGGGTTATTAATTAAGAAAGTAAGTTTTCTTTTTAATATATTAACACGTGTATCTTTATCAGGATGTTTAATATCAGCAATCATTCCCCAGTTAAATCGTGATTTTAATCTGGCCATTAATTTTAAATCATTAGCTACTCTATCTGAAGTAATAACTATTTGTTTGTTATTTTCATGTAAGTAGTCAAAAACTTTAAAAAATTCTTCTTGAGTACCAAGTTTACCTTCTAAAAATTGAATATCGTCTACTAATAATACGTCAGCAAATCTATAACGATTATAAAACTCTTCAATATTATCTTTGCCACGTTTTGTTGAAGTAGAAAGAAAGTAATCTTCAGTAAATTGTTGTGCACTTGTATATACAACGTTTGCTGAAACATTGTTATCAAGGATAAAATGACCTATAGCCATCATTAGATGTGTTTTACCTAATCCAACATCCCCGAAGATGTATAATGGGTTAAATATCGAGTGTGGAGATTCTGCAACTTTCATAGCAGAAATAAATGCAAACCTATTGCTTTCACCTATTACATAGTTGTCAAAGGTAAATTCACTTCTTAATTTACGTTTACTTTTATTAATAGATATAGTATCTACAGAAGAAATTAAATTTTCCTTACTTTCTAATTCTTTTTTTGCATCTTCCTCTATAATAAATTTATATCTATAGTTACTTTCTGTTAATGTAGATAAAATTTCATTCATTTTATTTAGATGAAACTTCTCTATTTTATATTTTGTAAGTGCATCAGGAACTATAACAAAAATATGATCATTTTCAAATTTATGAACTTGATTTATGTTAGAAAATAAGTTAGAGTAATCATCATGATTGAGTTTTGTCTCTAATATTTCTAATGTCTGATCCAGCAGTTTTTTACATTCTTCTATTTTCATAATAAAAATACCTCTTATTACAATGATACCACAAAATACCTTAAATATAAATAGCAAAATTAAAAATTCGTCTTTATTTTGTAAATATATTAAAAGTTATCCACATATTAACATGTGTAAAATTATTAAAATAATTAAAAAAGTTATTAACATCTTTTCCACAGTGGAAATGTGGAAAAATGTTAAATAAATTGTATTATTTTTTTAATATATATAATAAGAAAGAGAATTTAAGAAAAAAATTAAAAATAATGTAAAAAACAATAAAAAAATGTTAAATAAAGGATTGTTGTAATAATATTACTATAGATTATTAAAAAGTTTTCCACAATCTTCTAAAAAAACAGTAAATTACTGAGTAAATAAAAAAAAGACTTGCAAAAGTGCCTAATATATTGTAAACTATATAAGAGACTAGATGTATAAATGGAGGAAGAGTTATTAAACTCGTAATGGTTATGAAAAATAAAAACAGCAAAAAAGTTAATAAAATTAATGAATTTGTAATTAAATTAAACAAATCATCATTCATGTTTATAATTATAGCTTATATGCTATTATTAACATTACTAGTGGTTATCATTACTCCTAGTAAAAATTTCATTGTTGTACCTGCTTACCAACATGTTGTTTATAATGATGAAATTACACCACAAATAACACTAGTTGGGATTAGAACATTTGATGATGATGGTAATATGAGTTTAAGATATAGTGTCCAAGCTAAAATGCAAGGAAGATTTAATGAAAACAACGTAGATCCAAAATTAGAGATTATTAGATTTCAAATGTCATCATTCTTAGAAAATAAGAAAATGTATTACTTTACAGAGCAAGAAAATCGTACTACACCTATATCTCATACATATACAATGACAACAACAGAAGTCGAAGAGAATATTCCTGATCAATTCTTTATAAAGATTAATTATAAAAATAAAGATGGTGAATCTAAAATAGCAACATTCTTAGAGAATGTTATGCTAGATATGCCTCAAGGTGTAACATATAGTTCAGTTAATAATATTACTTCTTCTGCTGATCCAAACAAAACGGAAGTAGATTTAGATTTCTATGCAACAAAAAATGAAGAAGCTTATCTAGCAAGTGTTTCGATAATGGTTAATGATATGACTAAGAAATATCATATTGATATGCAATCATGGGTTGTTACTGAATCAGGTGAAGTATTACCATTTATTGGTGTATATGGTTACTCAGATCAAAAATATTCATATACTCTATCAAATAGAGAAGTTAGTTTACAATTAAAACCAAAAGAATTATATAGTTATTTAAGATATGAAGTTGAAGATTCAAATAAAAATGTAACAGTTAAAACTATTGCTTATAAAACTTTATTTTCTGAATTAAGTACTACTCCAGGAAATAATCCAATAACTCCAGGAGATGAGACTCCATCACAAGCAAAATGGATCCCATGGACAGTTGCAGTATGCGTATTAATTGGTTCTGGTGTAGCATTAACTTTTGTTGTTAAGAAAAAGAAAGAACAAAAGATATTAAATAAATAAAATATCTATAAATAATCTTGACTTTTAAAACTTCTACCGGTATAATTACAATAGCCGATAGATAAGCATAGGAGGTGCGCAAATAATGCAAGTTGGAACATATCAACCAAATAAACGTAAAAGAAGTAAAGTTCACGGTTTTCGTGCCCGTATGAAAACTGTTGGTGGAAGAAAAGTATTAGCCCGCAGAAGACGTTGCGGAAGAGCTAAATTAACCGCATAATTAAATAAATAAGAAAATCTGGACCTCTTGAATGTCAAATAACGATATTTAGAGGTTCTTTTATTTTATTTAAGGAGGGTTATATATTAACAGAAAATACAGTTTAAAAAAAAGCAGGGATATAGAAAAGCTTGTACGTCTTAAGAAAAGTGTTGGAAATAAGCAATATGCAATTTATTATTCAACTAGCACTGAAGATAATCCAAAAATAGCTATATCAATATCAAAAAAACTTGGTGATGCAGTGACAAGAAATTATCAAAAAAGGGTTGTTAGAGAAATTATAAGACCTAATATTGATAAACTTAATGGCTATAATTTACTTATTGTAATTAAACAAGAAGCAAAAGATTTAACTTTTGAAGAGAAAAGAAATTATATAAATTATTTATTAAGAAAAATAATCAATAGGAGTTGGAAATGAAAAACAGGAAAAAGATTTTACTAATTTTAGTTGTTATTCTTGGAACATTTTTATTAACAGGATGTTCTAATAATGACGTATCTCAAGCCATAGGAACTGGAAAGTTTCAATTTGACGATTTATTCGTTTACCCAATGGCGGGACTAATGTGGGTGATTTCTAAAACTATCGGTTTTGGAAGTTATGGATTAGTTATTATAATTGCAACATTAGTTGTAAGAACAATTGCATGGCCAATTTATGCAAAGACAAACGATATGAGTTTAAAAATGACTCTAGTTGCACCGGAAGCAGAAAAAATTAAGAAAAAATACGAAGGTAAAGATGATCCACAATCTCAACAAAAAATGCAAATAGAAACAATGCAATTATATAAAAAATATGGCATTGGATTTGGTGGATGTCTTCTTCCTTTCTTACAAATGCCAATATTTATAGGTTTCTATCGTACTATCAGTCGTATACCTGCAACATTAGTTGTTCAAGATCACTGGTTAAATGTTTTTAGAACAACAAAATTTTTAGGAATTGATTTAACTCAAGATAAATCAGCAGGAGGTTTCCAAGAAACGGGAGTTATTATCCTTGCTGTACTAGTAGGTATTACTCAAGTTATAAGTTTGTTGATTACTCAACATAGACAAAAGAAATCAAAAGAAGAACAATTCTCTAATGTTCCAGCATATCGTAAACCTGAAACACCCCAACAAGCTTCAACTCAAAAAACAATGAATGTTATTATGTATTCAATGGCTGTAATGATGGTTGTGTTCGTATTAAATAGTCCTGCAGGATTAGGGTTATATTGGTTGATTGGTAACATTTATTCTACAATTCAAAGTCAAATCGGACATAAAAATAGTCAAAAGCGTTTAGAAGTATTAAGAAATAAACACTAGGAGGATTTATGAAGAAGAGAAATTATGAAGTTAAAACTGTTAATGAAGCTTTAGATTTAGCGGTTGTTGATTTAGGTATAAACAAAGAAGAATTAACAGCTAAAGTTGTTAATGAAAAGAAAGGTTTTCTTGGTATTGGTGGAAAATTAGAAGTTGAAATTACTCCTAATATTGATGGTATTGAAAAGGGTAAAAAATATCTTCAAATGATATTAGAAACTAATAATGTGCAAGGATTTATTGAAAAAAGAGTTAGAGGAAATATTGTTGAATTTAATATTGACGCAGGAGATTTCAATGGCGTTTTAATAGGTAAAAATTCTAAACACTTAATAGCTTTACAAACAATTTTAAATTTAATTATTAATAGCTATTATGAAGAAGATAATCAACAAATAGTTAAACTTGATGTTGGAGGATATCGTCATCGTCGTGAATCTCAATTAGAAAGATTAGCTGTTGATTTTGGTAAACAAGTAGCAAAAACAAAACAAGAAATTAAATTAGATCATTTAAATTCATATGAAAGAAAAATCATTCATGATAAATTATCTACATGGAAAGATGTTCAAACAAGATCAGAAGGTGAAGAACCAAACAGATTCTTAATTATTGAACCAAAATAAAAATAAAAAGCATCAAATGATGCTTTTTTTTAATATCTAATATAAAAATTGGAGGCACTATGAATGAATTATTTGATTTAATGCTTCTTCTTCTAAATGTTCTAAAAATCTAACAAATGGAGTAATATTCTTGTTGACTTTAAATTCTTCTAAACAATCGAAGTACGAATTGAATTTATCTTTTGTAATAACAATTGGAGCAAATCCATATCTTAATAATTGGTAATTAATCATTAATCTAGATAATCTTCCATTACCATCCAAGAAAGGATGGATTTTAGCTAATTGTAAATGACAATAAGAAATGTATTCAAATAAATTGTTTTCTGGTTCTTCAAGAGTGTAAGTAAAGTATTTTTTCATTCGATCATAAACTTTAATATGGCTAGGTGGAGTGTGGTTAGAACCCTTAACTGATATATCTACATTACGATATAATCCACCAATGTCGGAAAAACCCCTCATTATAATTTGGTGTAAATCTTTAAGGTTATCCTCATCCATTTTTTCTCCGTTTTTCACCATTTCAACAACTCTTAGAAATGCATCTTTTTGATTGTTGATTAATAATTTGGCCTGTTCATTAACTGTACTAGAATCATCACTTAAAACTTTAATAACGTCGCTTTTTTCACTTATAAAATTATCAAAAGACAAACTATTAAAAACAAAATTAATTACAAACTCCTCATCGATAGAAAGGAAATCTTTTTTTAGACTTGCCTTGTCCCTTAATTTTAATAACTCTCCGTCAATCATGTGTCATACCTCCTATTTAATCTGGTAATTATATTATATAACATTATTTGAATTAATGCAAACGTTTTATATTTATTTGTTTAAAATAATTTTTATACAAAAAAATTGAAATATAAAAAAAATACAATATAATATATATATGGTGTAAAATGAAAAAAATAAAATTGATTAATAAATTTATTATTATTATACTTTATATTATATCAATAATGGTAATTATTATTACTTATAAAGGAATAAAAACAAATAGTGAGATTAATAACTTTATTAATCGAGGTGAATTTGTTTTTGAAATTGATAATGTAAAATATTATAAGGTTAGTAGAAAATTTGATTATGAAGATTCTAGGAAAGTACTTAATCTTAATAATCCAAATTTTGTTGGAACTAAAGGTGATATATATCTTACTTCTAGAAATCCTGTTGCAGGTAGTTTAATACTTAAAAAATTATCTGATTTAATATGGATTGGTCATGCTGGTATGGTTATTAATGATGATGCAACTAAAACCATTGAAACAACAGGTAATGATGTTAATAATCAAAATTATGTTAGAATACTTGATAATACATGGGCAAAAGATTCCCTTGAAAATACAAAAGAATATGCTGTATTAAGGGTTAAAAGTATTACAGAGGAAGATATCGATAAAGTAATTGAAACATCAATTAGAAAAATAGGTTCAAACTATAATTATCTTTTTTTATTAAATACTAAAAATAAATATTATTGTACTGATTTAATAAGCAGATCATATCGTGAAAATAATATTAATATAAGTAATGGAATTCTAGCTACAACAGGATCAGATATAATATTAAATAATAATACATATTTAGTATATTATAGGTTAAGAGTAACTGAAGGTAAAAGTGTATACTATAAAGTATATTATTTGGAATGATAGGAGAAATTATGATTTATTTAGATAAAATAAACAAAATTTACATAAATAAAAATCATGTTTTAAAAGATGTTTCATTAGGTTTTGATAATACTGAATTTGTTGGTATATTAGGACCAAGTGGTAGTGGTAAAACAACATTACTTAATATAATAGGTGGATTAGATATATATACAAGTGGTGATATATTAGTTAATGGTGTAAGTACAAGTTGTTTTAAAGAAGTTGAGTGGGATAATTATCGTGGGAATTCAGTTGGTTTTATTTTTCAGGGATATAATTTAATTGAAGACCTAACTGTTTATGATAATATAAAATTAGCAAATTCTTTAAACAAGAAAGAAATTAATGAAGAAAAAATTGATGAAATTCTTACAAAAGTAGATATGATAAATTATAAAAAGACACGTGTATCACTTCTTTCTGGTGGTGAACAACAACGTGTTGCTATAGCAAGAGCTCTTGCTAAAGATCCGGAAGTAATATTAGCTGATGAGCCAACTGGTGCACTTGATAGTACTAATTCAGAAATTATTATAAATATATTAAAAGATATTGCAAAAACTAAGTTAGTAATAATGGTTTCACATAATGAAAAATTAGTAAATACATATTGCGACCGTATAATAAAAATGAATGATGGAAAAGTTATTTTTGATTCATCAACTTCTACTATTGATAAGAAAAAAGAAAATAATAAATTAAAAAGAAAAAAAACTAGTTTAAGTTTAAAACAGTCAATTAATATGTGTTTTAAAACATTAACAACTAGACCAATTAGAGCTCTACTAACAATTCTATCTGGTTGTGTTGGTGTCTTAGGGGTAAGTTTAGTATTAATGTTTTCTTCAATTGTGGATAACTATATTGTTGATTTACAAAAATCAACACTATCCAATTCACCAATTACAATTAGAAGTCAGGTTGATAATACTGATCCATATAAGGAAGATGTAGATTATGAATTATATCCTGATACTAGATATATTAATGTTACGAATCAATACATATCTTATTATAACCATATAAATAAATTTGATAATAACTTTATAAAATATATAAATGAATTAGATAAATCATTATATAATTTTATGGATTATAAAACAAATGTTAATATAAATTTACTGACGATAATGAATGGCAGCTATAAGCGAGTATATACAAGTAAATTTACAGAAATTTCAGATGATTTAGAGTATATTAAAAATAGTTATGATGTACTTGATGGTGACTTTCCAAATGATATTAATGAAATAGCAATTTTGGTTGATAGATATAATAACATTGATATTAGTGTATTAGATTCATTAGGGATTGATTATAAAGATATAGAAAAATATACTTTTGATGAAATCAAACAAAAAGAATATAAAGTTATATTAAATGATGATATATATAAAAAAGATGTAAGTGGATTATATAGAAACTATTTTAGTACTGTTAATTATGAAACATTATATAATAATTCTGAATTAACTCTGAAGATTACAGGTATAATTAGAGTTAAAAAAAATGCAAGCACAAATTTATATGATAATGGTATTTTATATACTAGAAAACTATCTAATTACATATTAGAAAATAGTAATAAGTCAAATATAGTAATTGAACAAAGACAATATGGTTTAGATAAAAATGTATTAACTGGAGAACCATTTGAGGATGATTTCTCATTATATTTAACACAAACAAAAGAATATCAATATCAATATTTATTGCAGACATTAAGTGCTGAAACACAAATAAGTTCAATTCGAATTTATACAGATCAATTTAGAAACAGGCTTATAATAAATAAGTATTTAGAGGATTACAATATAGGAAAAGATAGTAATAATATGGTATTATATTCAGATTATATGGGAGATATAACACGAGAATTTGATGCCTTTATAACGATATTAACAAATATATTAATTGTTTTTGCTGCTATTTCCCTATTTGTTTCAACAATCATGATTAGTATAATTACATATGTTTCGGTTGTTCAGAGGACAAGAGAAATTGGTATATTACGTAGTCTTGGTTCTAGAAGATTTGATATATCTATAATGATTAATACAGAAACAGGTATACTTGGGTTAATATCTGGAGTAATTGGTGTTGTGAGTGGAGTTCTTCTCCTTCAACCAATTATTAATGTTATTACAAATATATTAAAGAATAATAACGTTACAACCTTTGATTTAACTTTACTAGATTTAAATAAATTTAGTATAGCATCGTTAATATTAATTGTAATTGGTAATGTTATTTTAATGGTAATTGGAGGTTTAATTCCTTCAATTGTGGCAGCAAATAAAAAACCAGTTGAAGCTATAAAAGGTTTGTAATAACAAAAACAATAGGAAATAATCGTGTGAAATAGGAGATAAAAAATGAATGATACAATTGTTGCAATATCAACTGCACTTGGCGTAGGAGCAATATCCATTGTAAGAATTAGTGGAGATGAAGCTATTGATATTGTAAATAAAGTTTATAAAGGAAAGAATTTAAAAAAGGTTGATAGTCACACAATTCATTATGGTCATATAGTTGATAATGGTTTTGTTATAGATGAAGTCTTGGTTTCTGTGTTTAGAGCACCAAAGACTTTTACTAAAGAAGATGTTGTTGAGATTAATTGTCATGGCGGAGTATATGTTACCAATCGAATCCTTGAATTACTTATATTAAATGGAGCAAGAATTAGTGAACCAGGTGAATTTACAAAACGTGCTTATTTAAATGGTAGAATTGATTTAACTCAAGCTGAAGCTGTAATGGATATTATTGAAAGTAAAACTAAAAATAGTTTACAAATGGCTAACAATGGAATACTTGGGCAAACTAAAAAAGTAATAAGAGATTTTCGTAATCATTTACTAACATGTATAGCACAAATTGAAGTAAACATTGATTATCCTGAATACGAAGATGAAATTCAAGTTACTAATGAAATATTGCTACCAAATTTAAAATATCTACTTGAAGAATTTGAAGTTATATTAAAAAAATCAGAAGTCTCAAAAATAATTAAAAATGGTATTGATACAGCAATAATCGGACGCCCAAACGTTGGTAAATCAAGTTTACTTAATGCAATAATTCGAGAGGATAAAGCAATTGTTACAAACATTGCTGGAACCACAAGAGACATTGTTGAAGGTCAAATTAATATAGGTGGAATCATTCTAAATATGATTGACACAGCGGGAGTAAGAGTTACCGATGATGTTGTTGAAAAAATAGGTGTACAAAAAACAAGACAAGTTTTAGAAAAATCTGATTTAATAATTCTTGTGTTTGATTATAATAGTCCAATTGATAGTGTGGATACAGAGTTATTAAAACTAACTGAAAACAAAAATAGAATTATAATTATAAACAAAAAAGACTTAGATCAAAAAATTGATTTATCATTATTTAATGACTATATTTTAGTATCAAGTTATGATGAGAATGATATAAGTGTTATCGAAAACAAAATTAAAGAAATTTATCAATTAAACAAAATAGAAACTATAGATCCAACTTATATTGGTAATGTTCGTCAAATAACAAAACTAAAACAAGCAAAGCAACATTTACTTGATGCAATAGATTCGATTAGGCAAATGCAACCTGTAGATATAGTTGCTATTGATATACAGAATGCTTGGATTGCTTTAGGAGAAATTCTTGGTGAAGTAAGTAGCGACGATTTAATAAATGAAATGTTCTCAAAATTTTGTCTTGGAAAATAAAATTAAATATTAAAGTTTAAGATCAAACATTGAAAACGTGTTAATATTGGAATAATTATCATGATATGGTATAGTAGTAATAGCGAATTTTAGGGTAAAATGAAAAAACCTAAATTATACGGAGGATATATGCGTAAAACAAAGATTATTTGTACTTTAGGACCTGCAGTAGAAGATAAAATTGAAGAATTAATGTTAGCCGGTATGAACTGTGCTCGTTTAAACTTTTCTCATGGAGATTATAGTGAACATAAAGCAAGAATGGATAAAGTTAAAGCAGCTCGTGAAAAACTTGGTTTACCTGTTGCAATCTTATTAGATACTAAAGGACCAGAAATTAGAATTGGTTTATTTGAAAAAGGTTCAGTAGAAATCAAAAAAGGTCAAGAATATACTTTTATAAATGATATGACTAAATTAGGAAACGAAAAATCTGTTCCTGTTAATTTTGCACCTTTATATAAAAACGTTACAGCTGGAACTTTAATTTTAGTTGATGACGGAAAAGTAGGCTTTAACGTTGTTGAAGTTGTTGGTGAAGATATTAAATGTGTTGCTTTAAATGATGGAAAATTATCTAACAGAAAGAGCATCAACGTTCCAAATACAAATATTGAAATGGAATTTATGAGTGAAAAAGACAAAAATGACGTTTTGTTCGGTATTGAACAAGGTGTTGATTTTATTGCTGCATCTTTTGTTCGTAATGAAGATGACATTACTCAATTACGTGCATTTGTTAATGCAAATGGTGGTCAAAACATTCAAATTATTTCTAAGATTGAAAACTTACAAGGTATTGCTAACTTAGATAAAATCGTGAGATTAAGCGATGGTATCATGGTTGCTCGTGGTGATATGGGAGTTGAAGTTCCATTTGATCAATTACCAGTAATTCAAAAAGAAATTATTAAAAAATGTTACCGTGCAGGTAAACATGTAGTTACAGCAACACAAATGCTTGAATCTATGACTAAAAATCCACGTCCAACAAGAGCTGAAGTTAGTGACGTTGCAAATGCAATTTTCGATGGAACTACTGCTATCATGTTAAGTGGTGAAACAGCTGCTGGAGATTATCCAATTGAAGCTGTAAAAGCAATGGCTAAAATTGCTGAAACAACTGAAAATAATATTAATTACAAGAAACGTTTTGAAACTAATTTATTAGACTTAGGTATAGCAGCTGCAAGTGCATGTGCTAATGCTACTGTAATTAGTGCTAATCAATTAAATGCAAAAGCCATTGTTGCTGTTACAAATAGAGGAGTTACTGCTCAATCAATTTCTAACTATCGTCCAAATAGTCCTATTATTGCTGCAACTCCAAATATTGAAGTAGCTCGTCAATTAAATCTTGC
The DNA here is from genome assembly GCA_023410025.1 of Bacillota bacterium. Lineage (GTDB taxonomy): Bacteria > Bacillota_I > Bacilli_A > ML615J-28 > CAG-698 > JAEYQM01. Next base: position 7,592 of record JAEYQM010000054.1, on the reverse strand, counting down.
TTGGAATGTTAAACCAATTATTATTAATCCAATTGTAAATCAAGATGAAAGTTTTGAAGAAGCAATAGCAAAAGCTGTTGATTTAAACTTAATCAAGAGAGAAGACACAATCGTAATAGCTGGTGGTGTTAAGAAGAGCAATTTACAAACTGGAACAGTTAGAATTCATAAAATCTAATTTAATAGAGATAATTATTGAACCCAAAATATGTTATATTTTGGGTTTTTTTAATATGTCTATTGTATAAAATATTTAAATTGGTTATAATTATAGTTAAGAGGAGGATAATATGATCCAATTAAAAAATATAAACAAGATTTATGGTAAGGGAGACAATGCTGTTCATGCCTTAAAAAATGTAAATCTAACAATAGAAAAAGGGAAATTTACAGCAATAATTGGGAAATCGGGGAGTGGAAAATCAACATTAATGAATATAATTGGTGGCTTAGATTTACCAACAACTGGAGAGGTTTATTCAAATGGAGTTTTACTAAATAGTTTAAAGGAAAACGAACTTGCTGAATATCGAAACAAAAACACTGGTTTTATATTTCAATCATTTTATCTTGAACCGACTTTTTCTGTTTTAGATAATGTTTGTATGCCTTTAATTATCGCAGGAGAAGACAAAAAAACACGTGAAAAAAAAGGAATAGAAATTTTAAAAAAACTAGGTCTAGAAGATAAAATATACAAAAAAGCAAATGAATTAAGTGGTGGGCAAAAACAAAGAGTTTCAATTGCTCGAGCTTTAATACATAATCCTCAACTTATATTAGCCGATGAACCTACAGGTAACTTAGATAGTGCAAATGGAGCCGAGGTAATTAAATTATTGCGTGAAATTTGTGACAACGGAACTTCTGTAGTATTAGTAACACATAATATGGATGATGCTATGAATGCTGACAATATTATCGTTATAAAAGACGGAGAAACATTTACTGATATCGAAAGTATTAAAGAATACAAACCAATAATGAAGGTAAAGAGTTATTATGAAGATTTGGGACAAAATTAAGATTAGTTTTAAGGCAGTTATAAATAGTAAATCAAGAGCTTTATTTACATCTATGATTGTTTTTATTGTTGGAACACTAATTCTTTCAATTCTATTAATTGGTACTAATTTTGCAACTAATTTAAATAAATTTCAAACAACATATATACAAGATTCAGTAACAACAACATTAATCAGAAGATATAAAGTTGATGATAGAGATAATACTATTTATAATTATTTTACTAATGAAGATATTACAAAAGCAATTAATTTTTCTAAGAACTTTTCAGAAGTTATACATAGTTTTGAGATAGATTCTTCTTCTATTTATTTTAATTATAATGATTATGTTAAAAAGGTAACTAAACAAGCAGATCATCCAGAATATTTTCAAGATCCAAAAACTCAAGTATATACAAAAGTATTGTCATTCAATTATCAAGGAGAGTTTAAAATTCTTGATGGTAGATGTTGGAATAATGAGGATGCTGGAAAAAATAATATTTGGGTGACAAAGAGTTTTGTTCAAAATCAAGCAAGCCAGGCAGTAAAAATATATCCTGGAAAAACAATTTATTTAAATAAATATTATAGTTATTATGATGTTGAAAATGGTGTATCTAGATCGTTATTATATTCAGATGAGTTTATAATTTGTGGAATTGTTGATGACGTAATTATGAATAAAAGACAAATGGATATTATAATGGATATTGAATTTGCATCAAAAAAATATTTTACAGAATGTATAAATTCTAAGAATTTAATGTTAACCTATCGAGCACCAAATGGTAAATACAATTTTAATAATATATATAAAAAAACCTCGTCACTAATTGATGGATTAAAAGGAACTTTGATATTAGAAGATAATTTTGTTGAAGTAGAATCAGATTTAATATTAACTATGAAGGTAACAAGATTATTAGAGGTTGCTGTAGTGGGACTTTCTTTTTTGATTGGGTCAATAATATTATTATTATCAGTAGGAAGTGTGGCAAACACAATAATAATTTCGGTAGATAAAAATAAAAAATTTATTGGATTATTAAAGGCAATTGGTTTAAACCAAAAAGATACGATAAAAATAATACAAATCGAATCAGCAATAATAATAGGTGCTGGAATAACACTTGCAACATTTTTTGTTATGTTAATTAAAAATATATATAAAAATATATTAGTAATTATATTTGATGTATTCAGTACACAATATGCAGTTGATAGCTTTAATGTTAACTTTAATGTGCCATTATACATGCCTATTTTAATCACTGCTGGGTTTTTAGCACTTGCTTTGGTATTTTCTAGGACTAGCCTTCAAGATATAGCCAAGATGGACCCAATATCAATAATAAGTGAGGTAAGCTAATGAAATATAATGACGCAAAACGACTTGCAAAAATAAGTGTAAGTACTAAAGAGAAGTCGACAAATAATACAGTTAGAGGAGTAGTTATAGGTCTAGTAGTATTAGTCCCTGTTGTTTTCTTTGCTTTAAGTTTTTATTTTGGTTTAAACAAAAGTATTGAAAAAATGAAATCACTCGCATCTTTTAATATTATTTCTGATCACTATATTAACGATAATACTGGTTATATAAGTTATGAATCAGTACAAAAAATAAAAAAATTATCAGGAGTAGAAGAAATAATAAGTGGAGAATACATACGTTTTAATGCTAATGAACCTAGTTCTTTATTAATAAAAATAAATAAAAGTGATTATCCATTTAGTTTCAATCTTGACAATCAGAAAAAAATTAATACAACAATAAAAATAAACGACTTAAAAAATAATTCCAAACTGTTTACATCTGCTGAAATGGATGATCTAATTGGATTATCTGGAGATAGTAATCCGTTTAAAGTTGGAACAGGTTTTTATGGTGATGGAAAAGGTCAAATTATTATTTCGGAACTTATTTTAGATTATTTAAAAATACCATCAGAATATGCATTACTTGAAAAAATAAGTGTTGATTATCTTGCACAAGTTGATGGATATATTGATAATGATACTAATCCAAATAATGAATTTGTAAGAGATGGTTTTGTTTTTTATAAAGGTTATATTAACTTATTACAAGATTATGAAATTGTAGGAGTAATAAAAAAGGAACTATTTACATTACCATCAAGAATTAATGAATCACAAATATGGGTATCATCTAGTTCTATTATTGAAGATGATGAGTATTTACTTCCATATAGTAGAGAAATTATTAGTAATAATGAATTAATAAATGTATATACATATCAAAATATTGATATTGTTAATTATTCAAAAACTATAGTTAATAATGGGTTTATATTTTTACCAATAGGATTAGGTGCAAATTATGCATATAATGTTAACTTGGAAGTATATCCATACAGGGTAGTAAGTTCAATTGTTCAATGTGATAACTTTGCATGGGCAATGGGTATTGAAAAATCAATAATTAGAGAATATAAAAATAATAACATTATTGATTATAGACCAGATAAAAACACATTGTATATTCAGATTAGAAATATTAGTACTATTGCAACATATGTGTTATTTGCATTAGTTGGCTTTTCATTTATTGTTCTTATTACAACTCTTTTAAATTTATATAATACAATTAATTACTCAGTTGAATCAAGAAGACATTATATTGGTGTAATGAGAGCAATTGGTGCAAAAGGTCAGGATATTAAATATTTGTATTTTATTGAAATAGTAATAATACTAAGTAGAACTTTAATATGGATATTTACAATAGGTGGTGCTGTTTCAATAATAATTAAATATATTGTAGATGAAGGATTACAAAAGTTTAAAGATATCATACCATATGACTTAAAACTTGAATTAAAATATTTCCCAATAGCTTTTTTTACAATGGTAATTTTGGAATTTTTTATAGCGTATTTATACTCAAGGATTGTTTGTAGAAAAGTTGCAAGTAAACCAATATTGGAAATATTAAAGGATGAAAAGTAGGTATATATGAAAAAAATTTTAATATTGTTAATATTGTTTTTAACAGGTTGTAATATAGCAAAAAATGAATATTTGGTAATAATAAATGTTGAATCAAATGTAATACCAGAAATTAATTCGTCGTTAAATACGTATAGATTTTATGTAGATACAATGCAATTTATTGCAAAAACCAATAAGCTAGAGCCTATTAATATATCATTTTACAAAAGTGGATATCAAACAGAAAACGTATATATTAGTACATCAGAATTACTGCAAAAAAGGGTTGAAAAAACTGTAAGATTTGTAGAACAAAAGAAAACACAAATAGAAATAGAATTGCTTGGAAGTAGTAAGATAAATGACTTTGATGTTGAAGGCATTGAGTATGAAACAAAAGATAATAAAATTATTGCTACAGTTGATAAAGATAAAGACTTATCGATAAAAATAAACGCTGAAGGATATGAAACACAATATTTAAATATATATCAAGATGACTTAGTTTATGGGTTTTATAATAAACAAATTGTACTGAATAAAAGTGATGAAATTATATATTTATTTCGTTATAAATTAAATTTAGTAAATATTCAATTTAATGAATTTATTTCAAATAAAGAAGTTAAAAAAGTTATAATAGATGATGGCGAATATTATATTTTAAAAAAGGGTTATGAGTACACTTATAAGTACAATAATCAAAAAAAATATGTATATGCTGATGAAAATAAAGAGATTTTAATTAAAGGTGATGATGCAAGTTTATTATATAAAACAGCAGTTTTATCAAATCTACAAGTAATTAATAATTTAGATACTTACTATTTCTATAATGGGTTATATTATCAAAAAAATTTTAATAGTTCTACAAAAATTCCATATGGAGCCCAGTTGGTTTATTTTGATACATCCTCATCGTATAATAGAGGTTATTACTTTGAAAATAATAACTTAGCTACACAACATATTGATCTTTCAAAAAATAAAGCTAGTTATCAAAGTGATCTATTTTTCGATTTAAGAATATATGATGTAGTAAATAAAAGATATATTACAAAAGTCATAAACAATGGTGTAGAAATAAACAGTAATGAAGAAAATTTCTTTCAAAATGTATCACTAATTAATTTAAAAGATTATGAAATAATGAATAAATATTATATATCTGATTTAGTAAAAATAAATGGTAAGTATTATTTAGATATTGAAGTAATACCTAAAACAATACCTCTAGCAATTAGGTTTATTGATGAAAATGGTACAAGTTTATCTGGCATTGAGTTTAATGCTGATACTATATATTTAGGTAGTGGTATATACCAATTTTTAAATCTAGAAGAACAATATAATTATGGGCCACTAAAAATACATTATAATGAAAATAGTTTTACAAATATCGTTGCAACGTATAAGAACAGAGAAATTACAATAACTGAAGATTTATTTTTAGGAAGATTTAATAAAGATATAATACCAAATTATTTTTTATATGTTAATGACTTTAAAATTGATACAAGAAGAATAAACCTAAAAATAAGTTTTGTATCAAGTACATTAACATTAGAGGAATTATCAAACATTGAGAAAAACTTTATATTACAATATTTATTTAGAAACATATCATATAATGTTTTTAAAAATGGTATTGAAAATGTAATGGTTGGAGATAGTTTAAAAATTGTTACAAGTAAAGAGTTATCATATAAAGAAATAGATATCAAAGTAACAGAAAGTTTTGTTAATAAAACAAAATTAATAGTAAATGTTGATTATGGTACTTATACACTAGAGTAAAAAAGGTATATAGCAAATTGCTATATACCTTTATAGTTATAATAAATTAAATTTTTTGAAAGTAAGTGGATATAATCCCATAGGAATAAAAGTCACCAAAAAGTAACGAATCATATCAAAGACAATACTATTATCAGGAAATATTAATTTTAATCCAAACTGAACTAAAACAAATAATAATAGGGCAATAAAGAATCTTAATAGTTTTATTTTAATAGGGGAACATGTTGAGAAATTAACATATTTATTTTCAACAGCAACTGCAAGTATAAATCCATTAAATAAACTAAAACTTGTATAAAAATCACGATACAAAGCAATTTGATCATAAGTTTTTTGATAAAAAACAAATATAAATGGTAATAAAATAACTGAAGTAGTTAAGAATAAAATTAACTTAGTTTTATATGAATGGGAAAATAAATCATATAGATTACTTCCTAAAAACATACAGCCAATACCAAAGATAAATCCAAACAAAACATCTTTTGGAAAATGTACTCCAAGATATACTCTTGAGAGTGCTACTAAGAAAATAACAACTAATGTAATAATCCAATATTTTTTCTTTTTAAAATATAAAGCCATAGAAGTATATACTGTAGTTGATAATTGAGTGTGGCCACTTGGAAAGGAAAATCCCGTTGCTGTTTCTTGTCTCAATCCTTTTATACTATCATTTACTTGGAATGGACGTGGAGCTTTGACAAGTCCCTTTACAGCGTTATTTATGCCTAATGACAAAAATAATGAGTATGCAATTTTTTCACCAAGTTTTTTATTATATACAAAGTAGATAAAAGCTAAGATTACAATAATAACATATTGTTCTCCTAAGAAGGTTATTATTTCAGCAATGATATCAAAAATATTATTAGAGAAAGATTGTAACCATTTTATTATACTAATTTCAAAATCCATATTATTCCTCCGGTACACTAATTTATTTGGTATTTTAATTATACAATTTAAAAATAAAAATTACAATATATAAATAAATGCTGTTTGGAAAATTTAAAAATAACTTAATTAAAAAAAATAAGTATTGATATTTATTATATTTGTGTTATAATAATAATCAGGAAATTTTAGGGAGGCAACCATGAAAAAAGGAATCAACATTAGAAAGACAATAGTTTTATTGATTACAATTTTAATACCTCTATTGGTGGCAACATTCATTGGTATATATTCATATAATAGATATTCTCCATATTATTTTGATGCCTATATGGAAAATATTGAAGAAAGTACTTCTGCTAAGGCTCATGCTTTTTTGAAATATACAACAGTTGCATATGACAAAGAACCATATTATGAAAAAGATGTTCAAAAAGATGGAGAAAGAGCTTTAACAATTCAAGTATTTCGTTCAATTGAAGAGGTTACTGAAAAAGTTGATGGTAAAGATGTAATAGTAAACAAAGTGTATTACCATATAGCAATCTATAATATTAACTATAACAAATTAATTAAAATTAAAGATCCTACAGGTGAAGACAAATTAATATACAACAGCTTACCTTCAATCCATGTAAGAATTAAAGATAAAAATGATGATGAAAAAGTAAGCACTTATACATTATCAGTTCCTAAAGATTCTTTATTCATTGAAGATTATAATTCATCACCATCAAAAGATTACAATGGTATTGAATTAACATCAAAATACTTAAAATGGTTAACAGTTACTAATGCAAGTGATTTTTCTCAAAATGTTTCATTTGAAATTTATATGAGTGATAATGTTAAGAAACCTGAAGAAGGTGATTATTTCTCAATGATTGATAGTTTTGAAAAAACTGACTTTATATCTAAACTTGATGAATTTGAAAA
>JAEYQM010000080.1 GCA_023410025.1 Bacillota bacterium | reverse complement strand
CTTGGAAAAAATTTATTGTTTCCTTCATATAAGAATTTATATAGCATTTCATTTTTTGTAAAATCATTGCGCACTATTCTTTCTAATCTGTCTTTTATAGTATTTGAATAAACATATGTATCAATATATTCAGTGATATTACCTTGTGTTTTCTTTTCTTTAGTTAATATATTTCCATTATTATCATATGTATATAAATACCCTTCAATAAATTCATTGTTCTCATTATATATTGATTCTTGTTGTAATCTTTTTAATTCGTCATATTTATAATTAATGCCTTCAATCATTTTTCCATCTTTATCAAGTCTTAATTTGTGGGTTATATTATTTAGCTCATCATAGTTATAAATAATTTCTTCTCCATTGTATAAAACTTCGCTTGATGGTAAAATTTTTAAACTATTTTTATTATCATTATATCGATATGTATGTAATAATTGGTTATTCTTGGAAATATACTTTTTTTCTTTTATTCTATCAAAATCATCAAATGTTTTTTTATAAGATAATACTCTACCATTTTCATTTAACTTATTAATATCAGCATCACTAATTAAATCATTTGAATATGTAATCATTTCTATTCTACCATTTATATGGTAACAAGGATTATTTGAAATATCTACTGTACATCCTACGTATGTTATACATCCATCAAGATTTACTGAGTTAACATTTATTGGAATATAATTACTATCATTTATTTTTGCATATACATTATTTGAATCCCATTTTATACTTATAAAATTCCAACTATTATGATCAATAGCTTTGTCTGAAAGTAGCTTAGATTCCCCATTATTATTAATTTGAAAATAAGGTAAATATTTACCATCAATATATACACTAAAACCTGATTGAGCATTTGATTTATTCATACTACTTAAAATATATCTATTATAGTTGCAATTATTAATGTTTGACTTAAACCATAAAGAAATAGTTCCTGTAGTTTTAAGAGGTAGTTTATAAGCTAACAAAGAGTTTTTTTTATGTTTAGTAAAGATGTTTTTGTCATAACTACCATATACATGATTGCATAGTTCATCGTCATAATCAAAAATATTTGCTTTTCTAGTATTAAAGTCATTAGCAGTATAATTTAAATAGTATGGAGATAAATTAGAAGAGGATATTAGACTACCATTTAGAGGAATAATATCAAATTTATTAAAGATATCTTTATCATAGTAAGTAACTACACTAGTTCTATCCAGGTTATAACCATTTAAGTACTTTTTACCATTTTCATATATCTTATAAATATCTCCATCCGAATATGTGTAACATCCTATATTTGCATAAAATAAATCAAAATAAATAGAATACTTTTCTGAATTTATCATGTCTATGTTTTCTTTTTTAACACTTAACGGAAAATTACTTCCAAATCCAATTCGTGTAATAGATTCTAATGAAATAGTATAATTAAAAATATATTTTTTTTCATTTAAATATATATTTATTTGTCCTAAATTAATTACTAATCCAACAAAATTCCAATTGTTTAAATCTATTTTAGTTGAAGTTGTATATACTATTCTTTCATCCAAAGTTTTTATTAACACTAAATTCCCTTGTTTATTAATTTTTAAATAATAAATTGAATTACTATCGTTACTTACGGTTATTAAATTACAATCATCAAATGATTTTCCAACAGGCTTAACCCAAAAATAAATTGCATTATCTTTGCTCAATTTTGACTCCCAATTTGACTTATTGTATTTACCTTTATGATAAGTCATCTGATCTAATCTTCTTGTATTAAGCTCTTTCTTATTAAACATTAAGCTTGAATTAGGATTATCAAATCTTACTATGTTATGCTTTAAATTATTATCATAAATAGTTTCACAAGTTATTAAACTAGCTTCATTTCCAAAAAGTGTAATACCATATTTATTTGGTATAAATGAATCATTTAAGTTTTTTGAGCACATTATATTAAAATAGCCATTTATGTTATACTCACCATATTCATAAGGATAATCATATGTATAAAAATTTTTTTCACCATTATTTTTTTGAATTTTACTATTAATATTACCTGTTGAATCATATTGATATTCAATACTTGATTTAATTATATTATCATCATTTATTATATTTTCTTTTACAAGTTTATTATCTGTATTATAATACAATTCTTTTTTTAAACGGTTCTCATAATCTACGATTATAATTTTGTTCCCATTGTATTCATAATTATCATATGAAAATTCATATAATAAAATACCTTGTTTTATGACTTTATTTAGACGTTTTTTATTGTCATATTCAAAACTATAATTATTACCTATACCGTATGATTTTATTGTTGGCAGATCAGTTTCATAGCCGTTAATCAAAAAATTATATTTATTTTCATACAGAAGTTCTCCATCAATTATTACTTTTTCTAGTCTATTCATCGAATCAAATTTAAATTCATATTCTCCTTGGTTTTTTGTTATTATTTTTGATAATTGATTTTTAGAGTCATATTCATATTTACAGCCATCCTCTTTATCATTTAAATGATAATCTTCAGTCATTAACTTATTTGTTAAACTATAATTATATGTTTTAGTTATACCACTAATATCAATAATATTTGTTAATCTATCATACACATCATAATTATAATATTCTTTATCGCCTTTATTATTGTTTTTTTCAACTAATTGGCCTCTTGAATTATATTGAAACTCTTCTATATTATTTATTATTTCGTTATCAGCTATATTAGTACATTTAATTAAATTACCATACATGTCATATGAATATATCTCACTATTATTATTACAGATGTCTTTAGTTCCAATTAATTGATTTCTATCATTGTATGTATATTTAATAATTGAACTAGAAGTTCTTATTTCACTTATATTATTGTATTGATCATAAATTTGATGAATATTTTCATCAACTAAATTACCTTCGTTATCATACACTAAATTAACATTTCTCATTTTTGAAAACAAACTTACTGTACCAATATAAGCGTAATTTGGTCCCTGATATTTAATACTAATTTCAATTGATTTATAATTGCTTTGTGCAACAATTGTACCGCTTAATATTTGAAATTCTTCATCAAATGGGTTTAGATAAAAAACACTATTATTATTTTCACTTGAATCTAAATATTCATATTTCACTTCTATCTCAAATTTATTATTTAGACTATATTTTGATTTTGCCCAAATTGAAAAAAACCATTCATCACCCTCAACCCCACTAGAATATACTTTTTGAGATAATTTTTTTTCATTATATGGATCACCAGTAATTTTCAATCTTTTTAAACCAATTACATTTTGTAGAAAGTCATTATCTTCAACTTTATCATTTGAATTAAAATTAAAGGTATTCCATTCACTTATCTGTGAATTATTTGAACTTGTAAAATTCGGATTTTTTAAATAATTGTATTTGCTACTATTAACAGGTTTACTTTGTTGAAGCACTTCTCCACTAATTGATCTTTGGTATTGATAAGTAACATAGTCATTATAATTATCAATTGTAGTTTTTATATTTCCTAGTTTGTCAAAATATATTTGATTATATTCTCCATACTGGTTTTGCATCAGCAACATATTTTTTGACTCAAAAAATGAATAAATTTTATAGTCTGTTTTTCCACTTTTATTTAATACTTTATAAACTTCAAAAGAATTTTCATTTTCATATTCAATTTCATAATGAACAGAATCAATAAAATCGTCAACACTTTTTAACAACAATGGTTTTCCTTTATATATAGTATAATCATAATGATATTGACTTGTAGTGTAACTTTCTAAACTTAATTTATTAACTATTATTTTATTTAATAACTTATCTTGCCCTTGTGTATATATAAATGTTATTTTTATTTTTTCTCTTACAAGTTCAGCAACATCTATATACTGACCGTTTGATGAAGAAAATTTTATTTCATCACCATCGCTGTTAAAAATTCTTGATATAAAGTTTTCTTTCCATATAAAAGTAATTTTATCATTAAACCTATTCTTGATATAATTTATTTTTACTATAGTATTAGTTAAATCCAAAGTAAGAAAACTTATTAAAGTACCATTTTTATAATAAATGTTTAAATTACCTTCATTTAAAGTCATTACACTTTCATCAATAAAATTAATATATATTTTACCAACTTTATCAGCAACATCAAAATTATATTTAATAATTGCCTCTTCTCTTTCTATAAAAATATAATAGGATTTTAATCCAATGTAATCTTCTAAAACAATCCTTTTTTCATTATATGTTATTCTATATTCATAGTTTGTTCTTATATTTTTCCCTAATAAACCATCACTTTGTACATTGTAACAACCAGAAAAATGAATTGGAATATTCTTACTTGAAGTTTTAAAGAAAGGTAAATTATAAGTTAATAATCTAGTTTTTAAATTGACATTTATATTTCCTGCATTTATTAAATCAATTTTATCATACTCGGAATTATTATAAGGTAAGAAAAATCCTTTAATAATTTCAAAATCAACATATTCTTCACTTGATACTTTTTCGTGTTCCTTTTTTGTTTTTTCATTATATAATTTTGGATTGTCTAATACAAAATGATCAATACAATTAATCATTATTCTGAAATAAACTGTTTTTTCTCCATTTAAAACTTTGTTTCTTATTAATTTTGTAATATCAAAACATACTACTCCTATCTTATTATTTTGTTTGTAACATACACATTCATCACAACCTTCTTTATCATATATGTCATAGTTATCATCAATAATAAGATCTGGTTTTTTAAAATTTTTTAGATCAATAGATTTATTAATTTCAAAAATTTTAAATTCTATATCTGATTTTGTTGCATAAATTGGCAAGTTAAAAAAACATGAAGAAACTTTATCGTCTTTTATAAACTCCTCAAGATTTATTTTTACAAACAATTGATAATTATTATTTACTATAATTTCATCTTCATCATAATAATTGCTCCAATCGACCATATCTAAGTAAGTAAAGTCAAAACTTACTTTTGGATTACCTTTTATTTCGCAAAATTCTTTTAACATGTTTTCACCTATAACCAATTAAGTTCATTAAGTACTTTTATTACAACATCTTTATCTAGATGTAATATAATTGTATCTTTAGAATCACACATAATATGTCTATTACCTCTTCCTGATATAAAAATTACATCATTTTCACTTGATGACTCAATAGCTTTTTTAATTGCAAATGATCTATCAAGTACTTTTTCATATGGTATTGCATTATTTAATAAACTTGCTTGATAATCTAATAATAATTCTTTATTTGCAGCACCAGTATCAGTTGTTGTAATGTAAACAATATCGCAGTTATCTTTAATATAGTTATATGCAAATTTAATTGCAAACTCTTTTTCTTGCAAGTATTTCTCATCAGAAAATTCCTTTGTCCAAGATATAAAATTTAATCCAGTAGATCCAGTAACTAATCTAATGTTATTAATTTCTCCATTTTGTTTATATCTTTTTAAGTTTTCTAAGTGTGGAACTAGATTTGTACTTATAAAAATTGTTCTATTTGCTACTCTAATAACTTCATCACGACCTGGAATTACAATATTCTTAACTAAATTTTGAAAGTCATAATGGTTATAAACATTTAATGTTTTTAATATACCAATACAACATGTAATATTTAAAGCATTATATGGCATTATTAGATTAGTGCTAACATCATATAAACCATCTCTTGTTTGGATTGACATATTTAATCCATCAATTGATTCAAATTGTTTATCATTTTGCTTTAATAAGAAATCTATTTCGTTTTCATTAAGTTTATACACACCACTTATATATTTTGAAGAATAAGTTTTATAATTTCTATTAGAAAGTTCATTTTTTAGTTCTATTGTTTCTTTATTTATTAATGCAGAAATTAGTGTAACATCACTTTTTGCTTCTCTAAAAAACTTCTTTTTGATATCAACATAGTCACTATAAAATATATAATTATGATTAGGAATAATATTAGTAATAACTCTAATATCAAATGGTATATCTTTTGTTAAACCCTTACTAATTGCCCTTTCATTAACTTCCATTATTAGAAAATCAGCCTTATACTCAATTGCTTCATCAATTGCATCAAGTATCATTTGCTCATCCATTAATGGATTTTCTACAGCAGTATTTTCCGCACAAAACGATAATGGAGAGTCAATTTTTATGCTTGAATATAAAACTGATTTATATCCTAGTTTCTTAAAATACTCATGAATGATAAAAGCTACACTTGATTTCCCTCTACTTCCGGTAATTCCAATAACCTTTAATTTTGTATCATCAACACTTTTACTAATTTCTTGTGATTCAAAACCATACCCCATTATATTTATTAAATTTGATATTGAGACATTTTGTTTTAGATTTGATTCTTCTTTTTCAAAATTGCTATTAGCAACAATTTTCTTAGGTCTTGGTGTGTATTTTTGTTTTAATTGATCTCTAAAAATTTTTATTTCCATATCTTAATCTCCTGTTGATGCTGAACTTGATTCTATATCAATTCTAATATTAACTTTTCCAATTTCTTTAGTACATGTACTATCTTCATATAAAATAAATTCCGGATTTAAAGTGATTGTAACGCCAGGAACATATTGAAAGTTATCAACAATAAATGTTACTGTAGTTTTTACACTATTACCAAAATTCAAATGATTACACGTAGGTTTAATAGTATATGCGTAGTAACTAGCATTTTTCATATAAAACTTACATGATCCAATGATATCAAATGGAGTGACCATTACTTGTGTATATGTATTAGGACTTGTCATTAGTATTTTCGCAACTTTTGGAATTGAAGCAAAAGTTATATTTGCGTAATACGTCGTATTTACTTCTGGAACCTCAATTAAAAACTTATTATTCTTATCTGCAACAATTTCATTTGCTGAATTTTTCCAACAATTTGAAAAATTATAAGTTGTATATTCGGTACTTACTGTAATAGGTGGTATATACTCTGGAGCTTTTATAATTTCTTTATGATATGACCTCATTACTTTTACTATTTTTTCATTTACTACGCTTACATTGTCAACAAATTTTAACAATGTGTATTTTATAACAGTTTTTATTTCATTTACTTTTGACAAATCAAAGCTCATTTTCATCCTCCACAATGATATACATCATATTGTTTTTTAATTGATTATTCTCACTTAATTCTATAAATTGATCATAAGTCAACTTTATAAATGGAGAAGAATTGTTGTCATTACTGTTTAAATAAAAATCATTTCTATTTTCTGTCATTCTATTTACCTCTCACTCATTTCCGTTTAATATTTTTTTTAAATCATTTTTACTTGATTTGATATTTACGTTTTTAGTTAATGATATAAACGTTTCAATTATCTCATTTATTTCTTCTTGATTTAATTCTATCTTGTTTGATAAAGCAAATTGAGTAATTCTTGTAAGTACATACTCCTTTTTTTCTTGACCCGAGTAGTTAATAAACTTTTCTGCTTCTTCAATAAATGGAATAATTTCATTACTAATCTTAAGTAGATTATCTGATTCTTTTCTAGCCTTAATATTTTTTATTAATTTAATTAAAAATGTTATACTTGATAAAAACAAACTAATTACTGTTACAGCTATTGATAAAAATAATTCTAAATTTTCAACCATTGTTCCTCCACAAAACTCATATTTTTGTAAATTATAAACCTTTATAATCTAAATTCTATTTTCTATTTGATTTATTAAAAATGGAATACCTATTAAAATAAGTAAATAACTCAAGATTGCAAATATAAATACAAGTATATTGTTCTTAATAAACGAACTAATTCCTTTAAAAAACATATTAACTGGAGCAATTGTAACAGATGCAAATATAAAATATATAATAAACCAAAAACCAGCACCAAATTTCATTAATTTAATTTGCCATAAAGGAACATGTTCATCTATTCCATATAATTTACAAGCTTCTTTGTTTGCTTTAAATGTAATTATTTGTTTTTTTGTTTGGTTTGCTTGATTTAGTGTTTCAAGTTCATCAGTAACAGTTTTTTTTGCTTGTTCAATAAATTTATCTTGAATTTCTTTATTATTTTTAACTTCACTAACAATAGCACTTTTATGAATACTATCTATTAACATATCTGGTGAATCAGGATTAGATATTTCATTATTATTAAAAATGTTTTCCTCAATTTTGTTCATTTTTTCTCCTTTCTTTAGTAGTTTTATGGTGGACGATATCCAAATAAATTAATCATATATTTCCTCCTCAATAATAAAAACGTATGTAAATTTAAAAAAACAACCAAAATTTTACATTTTAGTTGTTTATTTTACATATTTCTATAAAAATTTATGTTTATCGGCAATTTTTAACAAGTTTTAATTAAATAATCTAAGTATTTATCTATATCATATTTACTTTTTAAATAATTATATTTTTTAGATACCATTTGCTGAGTAACATTTATTTTTTTTGCAACTTCTTTTTGGGTTAGTTTTTTACCATTTTCAACAAATAGTTTTAAAAATTTAATATCTTCTTTATTTTTTATTTCTATATCTAATAGTTCATCATCATATACATCAACAATTTCAAATTTTGAATATCTTGGATCATCTAAACTTATTGCTTTATTATTTAAGTATTTTCTTTTGAAATCAATTGTCTTATTTGAAAATGTTTTTTCATAAAAACTAAGTAGTTTTACATTTCCAGAATAACTAATAAAATCATTAATATATTGATAAAAGTCTTCATCTATTTTATTTTTATCATAATTTTCAAGAAAATTATTTAAAATAATTTTATCATTTTCTTTTTTTAATTTAAATGTCCTTTCATCATAATTAATCTCACTAAACAAGTCAAGTATAAATCTTTTACTTTCCAGTGTATAATGTATTTTAGTTAATAAATCTTGTCTTAAATCTTCTCTTAAAGATTTTTCTACTGATAAAGTATTTCTATCTAGTAGGGGCTTAATTATTGCTATAATTTTTATAAATATTTCATTTTTATCTGCTCCTTCTTCAAAATACATCATGTAATTTTGATATAATTTATTGTTTTTCATTATCTATTAAAAATAATTTCATAACAAAAAATATATAGATGTTTATCATATTATTTTCCCCCGTATATTTAAAAACTGGGAAAATTATAGCATATTTTTTATAAAGTTTAAATAGTTGTTAAATGTCAATATAAATTTAATTTAATTTTTTATTAAATCTATAAACTATTTAAGAGAATCAGTATATAGGGAATCACAAGTTTCAATAGCATAATTTATCGCAAAAAAATGGGGCATATTAAATATTAAATTAGTATTTATTTTAAATTACCCAATTGTTATGGTTCAGTTATATCATACTTTTGGAGTTTATCTAATTTTTTATAAACTACTTACTTTTATTTAGATTATCTAAAAATAAACTAGGGTTATTACAAAAATTATAGCTATCCGATTCTTTAATTAACTCAATTAATGTTGTATAGTTATATTCATATATATTATTACGATATAAGATTTTTTTGTTCATTTTATTAATAGTTTCATTTAACATATTCAAACTTTCTTTTAATAAGTTTCTAACATCAATTCTAACAAAAATTTCATCATCAAACAATTCAAAACAAGTAGCATCTTGATTACCAAACAAAAGATAATTTTCAGACCAGTGCTCATTCTTTTCATAATATTTTTCAATTATTTTAATAATATTTTTTTGATCTATTCTTTGATGC
>JAEYQM010000067.1 GCA_023410025.1 Bacillota bacterium | reverse complement strand
TTTTTATTGCAACCTGTTAGCATTATTGTTATTAAAAATAGTAAAATATAAATGCAATTTTTTTTCATCGTATCCCTTCCATTTCGTGTCTTTAATTATTATACCAAATAAATATTGTTTTTGCATTTTATATTATTTTTTTTATGCATTTTTTAATATTTATTTTAGAAATAATCCTTAAATATATAATGTGTAAATAATAAATAATTATAATTTTTTGATTTAAAAATAAAAAAACAAGTTAATTAAAACTTGTTTTAAATAGACACTTTATTTAATGCTTGTTAATTCTTCTTTTTTTATAAGCGATGGAAGAATTATTGACATAATTACCATAACTAGTGGATTATACCATGTAGTATCCACTAATCCATGAATTGTTAGTAATATAAAAATAAATAATATTGATATATTAAAATAGTGATTTACTAATGTTGACTTTACTATAGTAAATAAATAATATCCAAAAGATATTAATCCAACTGCACCAACTGTTGCAATTGTTTGAATAATAAAGTTGTGATAATTTATATTTAATTCTAAATAGTATTGACCTGTGTAAGATCCAGCACCAAATAAAGGATTTTTCTTAAACTGCTCAAAACCAATTTTATAAATATCAAGTCTTCCTTTATCATTAAACCAACCTCTTGAATCCATGTGTTCAAAATAATCAACTAATCCATTCCATATTACATCAACTTTTGATATAACAAGTATTAACAACCCTAATAGAATTAAACAACATAATCCATCAATTATTAATATCCTTCTTTGCTTTGAAAATATATAAGCACATATTAAAAATGGAATTAGTGCAACAATCCAAGCTAGAAATGATCCTTTTGAAAATGTAAGTAACACAACTAAGAAAAATAATACTACACATACCAATGGAAATTTATTTTTTTGATTATTCATGTAAAGATAAAATGTAAGTGGTATTATTATTGACATCACTATTGCTATGTAATTTGATAAACCCCATCCTAAATCAATAACTGATTTTGAAATTATATCCCCATCAAATTGAGCAAATTTAATGGCAAATTGCATTGATATCGCAAGTCCCATTGCACATGCATTCTTAGCAATATTTAAGAAATTTCCCTTTTTTCGATATGTGTAAAAGTATAGGAAAATAATTGCGTATATTGCAATTTGCATTACACCAATTAAACCAAGTTTAATAGTTTCACTATTTGTATTTACTAGTGAAATAATATTAACGATAAAAAATATAACTAGTGATATAAATATATTATTTTTATATTTTATTTTATGTTTTACTAAATCATATATTACAAATGGCAATAGGATAACTGAGAATACTATTAGGATTGTAAAATTTTCTTCAAGTTTTGCAATTCTATAATTTATAACATTTGCAAGTGCAATTGAAATTATGCTAGTTCTATCAATATTAAAAAGTATTATCGATAATAAAATAATTGATGATGCTATCATCATAACTGTTCCTAACTTAAGCCACCAAAATAAAACATTCAGTGCAAACATAAAAATTATAAATAAGTCAGAAGTAATAAATTTTGAATATAAATTTCTAATTTTATGCATTTTTAACTCCATACTACAAATATTATACAACTTTTTAGTCATAAATCAATAAGTATTATAAAATATGTTTTAAGTGTTTTTTAAGCAAAAAACATTTAGATATCTAAATTTCTAAATGTTTTTTATTTATATTATTGAATTAATTCCCATTTTGCATAGTATGTAGCAGCTGGAGTAACACCTGATTTAATTTCATTAACTACCTCTCCTGTAAATTCAGGGTTAGTATACCATCCTCTAAATGCATATCCTAATCTTGTAGGAGCTACTAGTTTTGCTGATAAACCTTGTACATATTCCGTTACTTGATATTCAACATTTGTTGCATTAGCCAAATTACTTGTATAAGTGATTTTTATATTTGTGTTTGGAAGAGATGCTCTAAGTGAAGGAAATCCTCCTGTACCAACATTTTGTGTACCATAAAAATAGCCATCAAGTACAAATCCTCCAAGTGATTTTCCAGTTCCTCCACTCCAAAAGTAGCTATTTGAATATCTATTTTGTACCATGTAAGCAATAAATTGTGTTAGGTTAGCATATTTTGTCTTATATGGTTCTGTTCCTAGGAATCCACCTTCAATACTTGTAATTAGTCCAGTTGCAGTATCACCTGTTGCTGATGTATAGAAGAATTGAGAATAACCATCTGTTGCTGATGCAGTATTAGTAGATGTATGGTTGTATATTGCTACAGGGTCATTATAATTAGCTTTAAATTCTGTCCACGTTGTTTTTCTTAAATTTGAATGAACTAATGATGAGTTTAATAAATTATTATCTTTTAGATATGTAAAGAAATCTTCCATAAACATTTCTGGTAATTCAGAATCTTTATCAATTCCCTTTGCAGGATCTGTAATTGTTACTTGATCCCATGACCATTGACCACCATTTAATTCATATACAATATTATATTTTAAGCTTGTATTTAACCATTTACCATATACAACAACATTACCTTTTGATCCTACAGCAATTGATTTAATTTCTTGTATAAGTTCTGCATCTGTATACCAACCAACAAAGGTAAATCCTGATTTTTCATATGTTGTTAGAGCAACACTTTGAGTGATATCATAAGTTTCTGGACTAAATTCTAATAATGTTTCACCATCATAAAATTTAATTGTATATTTAATTGGCGTATATTTAGCAGTTACCACTAAATTAGATTTAACTTCTGTAAATTCCTTATCCCATCCACTAAATGTATATCCTTCCCTTGTTGGGTTTTGTGGCGCTGTAACTGGTTTTCCAAATTCAACATTCTTATCTTCTTTTAATACAGTACCGTTATGATCTTTAAAAGTAACAGTATACTTTTCAGCCTCATAAGTTGCTGTAATAACTAAATCACTTTTTACATTGTCTAATGGTTTATCCCACCCAGTAAATTTGTATCCCTCTCTAGTAGGGTTACTTGGAGGAGACACACTTTTACCCCATTCTACAGTTACTTCATCACCTATTTGTGTTCCATCATGATCATAAAACTTAACTGTATATTTATTAATTTGATAAACTGTTTTTATAGTAACATTTGCAGTTATATTTGAAAAAGCTTTATCCCATCCGCCAAATGTATATCCTTCGCGTGCTTGTAGCGTAGGGGCAGTAGCGGCCTTTCCATACTCAACTATTTCTTTCTTTAATTCTTTTCCTTCATGATCAATAAATTTAACTTCAAATTTTAATATTTCCCATTTTGCATATAGAGTCATATTACTTTTAATCTCTTGACTTTCATATATTGTAGTTAGCTCTTGATTAGTAAACCAGCCTTTAAATTCATATCCAATTTTTGTTAGTATAGGTAGTTCACCAAGTTGTCCATCAGTTACTTCCCTACTTTCAATTGTACCAGCCCCGTTTGTTTCAAATGAAACAGTGTATTTTTTAGAGCATCCAGAAAGCAAAAATAAAAACGATAAAGCAAAAATTAATATCAATTTTTTCATATTTTTCACCTCGCTTTAATTTTATAAAAAACGTTTACAAAAGTCAATACTCTTTATCACTTTTACTTTGTAAATAATAAAAAACCTGTGATATAAATAAAATATATCCCAGGTTTTAATTATTAATATTTATTACTTAGTAAAATCCATTGCTGCATATCTTTGATACATTTTGTATCTTCTTTGTGCATCTTCTTTATTTGCATCAAGAAGTTCTTGAGCTTTTTCTGGATTAATCTTCTTTAATTGAGCATAACGAGTTTCTGATAATAAATGTTCTTCATATTTATCCCATTGAGGTTCTTTAGAATCAATCATAAATGGATTCTTACCTTCAGCTTCAAGTCTTGGGTCATATCTAAATGTTGTCCAATATCCACATTCAACAGCAAGTTTAGCTTGTTGTTGTGTTTTACCCATACCACTTGTAATACCATGAGCGATACAAGGTGAATATGCGATAATAATTGATGGACCTGGATAACTTTCAGCTTCTTTAATAGCTTTTAACATTTGAGCTTGAGATGCACCATGAGCAATTGATGCTACATATACATGTCCGTAACTCATAGCGATAGCTGCTAAATCTTTTTTCTTAGCTTTCTTACCTGCTGCTGCAAATTTAGCAATTGATCCTATTTGACTTGATTTAGAAGATTGACCACCAGTATTAGAATAAACTTCAGTATCTAATACAAGGATATTAACATCTTCATTATTAGCAATAACATGATCAAGACCTCCGTAACCAATGTCATATGCCCATCCGTCACCACCAATAATCCATTGTGAACGTTTAGTAATATGATCTTGTAAGTCAATGATTTCTTTAGCAAATGGAGCGTCAACTTTTTCTAGTAATGGAACTAATTGTTTTCTTACTTTCTTAGTAATTTCTCCATTTTCCTTATTTTCTAACCATGTAGTAAATAATTCTTTAACTTCTGGAGTAGCTACTTCTGAAGCAAGTCCTTTTTCCATTGCAACTGCAATACGATCACGTAATGCATCTGCAGCCATCTTCATACCAAATCCAAATTCTGCATTGTCTTCAAATAATGAGTTAGCCCAAGCTGGTCCTTGACCATTTTTATTCTTAGTATATGGAGTTGATGGGAATGAACCGCTATAGATTGATGAACAACCTGTTGCGTTAGCGATAATCATTCTATCACCAAATAATTGTGTTAATAATTTAACATATGGCGTTTCACCACATCCGGCACAAGCACCACTGAATTCAAATAATGGCATTGAGAATTGAGAGTTCTTTGGTGATGCTGTTATATCAACAAGATCTTTCTTTTCAGATACATTATTAAAGAAGTATTTAGCAACAGCATCAGTTCCTGATGAGTAAGCTTCTTCAATACTATACATTGTTAATGCTTTGTTACCTTTCTTACCTGGACAAACGTCTACGCAGTTTGTACATCCAGTACAATCTTCTGTTGAGATTTGGATTGCATATTTTAATCCTTCTAATCCTTTACCGTTTGCTTGTAATGTAACTGTATTTGCTGGAGCTTTAGCTAATTCTTCTTCTGTTGCAAGGAATGGTCTAATTACTGCATGTGGACATACGAATGAACATTGGTTACATTGAATACAGTTGTCACTGTTCCATTGAGGAATAAATGGAGAAATAGCGCGTTTTTCATAAGCAGCTGCTCCATTACCCATTGTTCCATCTTCAAATCCATTAAATGCAGATACTGGTAAATCATATCCTTTTAGTGCATTAACAGGGTTTGCTAATTTTTCTACAAATTCTGGTACCTCAACAAATTTCTTTTCTTCAGTTGGAAGATTAGCCCATGCTGGATCAACTTCAACTTTGATTAGACCTGTTGCACCAATTTCAATTGCTTTATAGTTCTTATCAACAACTTCTTGACCTTTTTTAATATATGATTTATAAGCATATTTCTTCATTAATTCTTGTGCTTGCTCATATGGCATAATTTGTTCATTAAGTTTGAAGAAAGCAGATTGCATGATTGTATTTGTTCTATTTCCTAAACCAATTTCAGCCGCTAGAGTAATAGCATCAATTACATAGAATTTTGCATTTTTCTTAGCTAAGTCAGCTTTAACTTTATTTGGCATGTATTTGATTAATTCATCAACTGGTCTATTAGAATTTAATAAGAATGTTCCATTTTGTTTTAATTCATTTAACATATCATATTTTTCTAAATATGTATCTAAAGAACATGAAATGAATCCTGCTTCTGTTACTAAATAAGTAGATTTAATTGGATGTTTTGCAAAACGTAAGTGAGAACGAGTTACCCCACCAGATTTTTTAGAATCATATGCAAAGTAAGCTTGACCAAAGTAATCAGTGTTGTCTCCAATTAACTTAATAGTATTCTTATTAGCACCAACTGTTCCATCGCTACCTAATCCGTAGAATATTAATTGGCTTACTCCATCTCCAGCAGTATTTACTTCTCTTGTAACTGGTAAACTTAAGTGAGTAACATCATCATTGATACCAATTGTGAATGAGTTAATTGCTTTTTCACCTTTTTCAAGATTTTCATATACAGCAAAAATTTGTCCTGGAGTAGTATCTTTACTTGATAAACCATAACGTCCACCAATAACGATTGGAGCATTTTCTTTACCATAGAATGCAGCTTTTACATCTAGATATAATGGTTCACCAATTGATCCTTGTTCCTTAGTACGATCTAATACAGCGATTCTCTTAACTGTAGTTGGAACAACTTTTAATAAATGTTCAACTGAAAATGGTCTGTATAGATGAACTGTTACAAGTCCAACTTTCTTTCCTTCTTTAGTTAAGTAGTCAACTACTTCTTTAATAGTTTCGTTTACTGAACCCATTGCAATGATAATATCAGTTGCATCTTCGCATCCATAGTAATTAAATGGTGCATAATGTCTTCCAGTAACTTCTGAAATTTCTTTCATATATTCTTCAACAATCGCTGGAACTCTAGAATAATATTTGTTTTGAGCTTCACGCGCTTGGAAATAAACGTCATCATTTTGAGCAGATCCCCTTGTTACTGGACGTTCAGGGTTTAATGCTCTATTTCTAAAATTGGCAACAGCCTCTTTATCTAAAAGTCTATCAAATACTGAATAATCAATAACTTCTACAGTATTGATTTCATGACTTGTTCTAAAACCATCAAAAAAATGTAAGAATGGTACACTTGACTTGATAGCAGCTAAGTGTGCAACACCAGCTAAGTCCATAACTTCTTGAACGCTTGATGTAGCTAACATAGCGAAACCAGTTTGACGTGCAGCCATTACGTCTTGATGATCTCCAAAAATTGATAATGCTTGAACAGCAATAGCTCTTGCTGATACATGAATTACACCAGGTAATAATTCCCCTGCTATTTTATACATGTTTGGAATCTTTAATAACAATCCCTGACTTGCAGTAAATGTTGTTGTTAACGCACCAGCTTGTAGTGATCCGTGAACTGTACCAGCGGCACCTGCTTCTGATTGCATTTCAACTAATTTAACTGGCGTTCCAAATAAGTTTTTCTTTCCCTTACTTGCCCATTCATCACAATATTCAGCCATTGTTGATGAAGGAGTTATAGGATAAATCCCCGCTACTTCTGTAAACGCATAAGCGCAGTATGCAGCGGCTTGGTTTCCATCCATAGATTCAAAAACTTTTTTTGACATTATTACATACCTCCATAATATATGTTTTACTTCCCTTTCATATTATAGCATAAAGTTTTCAAAAATAAAAGAGTATTTTTCTCTTTTGTCAAGTAAAACAAATTCTTTTTTTAAAAAATAAGTGTCACAATTAAAGACTGGTTCACATAAGGATATTCAAACCCCAACAGACTAAAAATCTGTCGGGGTTTACTTTTATTTGCTATATAAAATTTCTATATTTCCTTCAACCAAACCAAAACCAATACCTTCTTAGAATCTCAAAGGCATTTGGCAAAGACCTTGCAAAAGGGCGTAACAACATTATAACAAAAATCAAAAGAGAAAACTATTCCACAGTTGATTTTTGTAAACTTCCTTAATAGAACCATCATAATGGTAGCCTTTTTTTATTCAACTATAACAGTCTCAATAATCTTCTTATCAGTTGTAATTGTAATGGTTCCAGTACCCTTTACCCCATTAGTTTTCACCCAAAAAGCAATAGTTCCTCCAATTAGATTTAACTTACTAGGTCCAATTAATTCAATAGATCCCGATACATTAACCTCAATTAGATCAAAACAATAAGGAATAATATCACCATTTTGATTAACTTTTTTGACTATAACCTTTGCAACATCATATGTAACATCATGCTTTAAATTTGTTCTTGGTATCTCAACAACATAATCAAATGTCTTATTATTTTCTCTAACTAAAGTTTTAACTTTTTTATCACCAATATATCCATCAAAACGATATACTAGATTTCTTGAACCCCAACTACCTAAATATTTATAATATAATTTTACGCCATCATCATAACTTAAATGATACTTCTTAAGCAAACAATATATCTTAATTTTATCAATTAGTTTAATTGGTCCATTTCTCTTAGCTACATTTATTAAAACCTTTTTAGCAATCTTGGAATCACGTTTCTTAATATGTTCATGTTTTTCTAAAAGTTCTCCAATAAAATCATCTATAATAATGGGGGCATGTTTTAAATATTTGTAGTTTTCTTTATCAGGGTAGAATGTATTAACATATTCATTATTTCTATATAGTTTTACATAATCACAATTTGTAAATACATATACCTTGTCAATTACCCCACCAGGATAATCACCATTATTCATAGCAGTTGATAATTCCATAACAGGTTGTTCATCACTTTGAGAAGCATAAACATAACTTGCTAGTTTTGGTAATCTAAACATGTCCATTACACCATGGTAAACAATATGATCTCCAGCACCAAATTCTTGATGGGTATTATAGTCATTCATACACCAACCAATTGCCCCAGCAATTTTATTTTTTGGATTAAGTGCGCTATTTAAAATATTTAAATGTTGCAGTGCATGTTCTAAACGATGAGCTTCATCATCAAATCTCTTTGTTGGAATATTTTTACCAGCGAATTCACTAATAATATATGGATTTCTCATTTTAGTTACTTTTTTCTTTTTCAGAATTGGGTTTCTAAATGAATAATTATAATCATTAAATGCAAATACTCCTTCTAAAAACTCACTCTTAATGATATGTCTAGCCCCAGTAGTTGGTCTAGTATCATCTAGGTTTTTAGCAATCTCATTCATATTCTTATAGAAATTATTATTATCAAATGAATTAGATATTCTTACACCCCAAAGTACTATTGAAGGGTGATTTCTATGTTCAAGAATCATGTTCTTTAAATTACTATAAGTTAATTCTTTATACTCATCATTTCCAATATGTCTTAACCCCGGTACTTCTTCAAAAACAAGTAGTCCAATTTCATCACATCTATCTAAGAAATGTCGTGATTGAGGATAATGTGATGTTCTTACAATATTAACTCCTAGTTGATATTTTAAGATATCAGCATCTTCATATTGGGCACTTTTTGGCATTGCATTTCCAACATAAGGGAAACTTTGGTGTCTATTAAGTCCAATAAGTTTTATCCTTTTACCATTTAAATAAAATCCGTCTTCTTTAAACTCAATCAATCTAAATGCAAAACGATCATTTATTTCATCAAGTAATATGTCTTCATTATTAAATAATTTAATATTTATTTCATATAAGTTTGGTTCTTCTAAAGACCATAATTTTTTCTTATCAGCAACGTCTAAAATAACATCCATATTTTTGTTACTAACTTTTAATTTTGTTGTTGTTATTTTATCACACTTATAAAATACAGATATTTCTAAATGTCCAGTATCAGTAGTTAATTCTAAACCAACTGTTGCTAATGACAATTTTAATGGATTATACGTTCTTACAAAGTGATTTAATATATGTTCTTTTTCAATAATCTCCATGCGAACTTCTCTATATATTCCACTATATCCAAGAAAATCTAATGCACTTCCAAATGGAGGAACCAGAACATTTTCGTGACTATCAACATATACGGTTAGCATATTATTTTCACCGTACTTAACATATTCTGAAATATTTACTCTAAATGTATTATATCCGCCTTTATTCGTTAGTACAAATTCATCATTAATAAATACATTAGCGATATTACTTACACCTTCAAAAACAAGAGATATTTCTTTGTCTTTCCATTCATTATCAATATATAATATTTTTTTGTAAGTACAATCAATATTAATAATATTTTCATCAAAATAATGATATGGAATATCTACTGCGTTATGTGGTAAATCAACCTTAACAAAACCTAATAAGTTGTTGTAATCTTTTATATGCTCATCTTGGTATTCATTATTAAATAACCAGTTATAGTTTAAATTGATAATTTGCCTCATATTTAATTACCTCTTTTTATATATTATAACATAAATTTTTAAAAATTAAAGTAAAAAAAAGATAAAGAAAAAACTCTACTAATAAATTTTTAATAAAAAACTTATCAATAGGGTTTTTATTCAGTTTTTATAATTTTATAAACTTCATTTTTTGGAATTGCTCTATCTATTGCTACTTTTTTTATTGCATCCATATCTGACATATTTTGATTTACATAATAATCAAAATGTTCTTTAATTGATAATTCTGAAAGTTCCTCTTGAATTTTACTTGCTTTTGCGCCTTCAACCATTAGTACGATTTCACCTTTTAAGGATTCTACTTGATCTAAAATTTCTAGAATATTTCCGCGTATATACTCTTCAAATTTTTTTGTTAGTTCTCTTGCAACTACAACATATCTATTACCAAAAACTTCGTTTATGCTTTTTAAAGTTTCAATTATTCTATGAGGTGCTTCATAAAAAACTAATGTGTCTTTATAATCAATGTATTTTGTTAATTCTTTGAGTCTTTGTGAAGTTTTACTTGGTAAAAAACCAATAAAAGTAAATTTTTCTAATGGTAATCCCGAACCAACTAAAGCTGTAACTGCAGCACATGCTCCAGGTAAACTTATTAAATTAAAACCTGCTTTTATAACTGAGTTTACTACTAAATAACCTGGGTCACTAATTCCTGGCATTCCAGCATCAGTAACTAAGGCCACATTTTTACCTTCTTGTAATTTTTCAATTATTTCACTTATTTGAATCTGTTCATTAAATATATGATAACTACTAAGTCTTGTGTTAATGCCAAAGTGACTAAGTAAATTCTTAGTCACTCTTGTATCTTCACAATATATAATATCAACTTCTTTAAGTACCTCAACTGCTCTAAATGTCATATCTGAAAAATTGCCTATAGGAGTAGGTACTAAATATAAAGAATTAGTATTATCTTGATAGGATTTCTGGCGAATCATTCTGATATAATCCTTTTAGCCTTTTCACGTAAATCTCTTTCAGAATATACTATTTTCATTAATTCGGCTTTCTTTTTATCAGATATTTCAAATGCAGCTTGAATTTCTTCAATTAAGAAATGTTCTTCTACACTATACCACTCATCATATAAAGATGCGCTTACTAAATTCATAAATACAAGGTTTCTTGTTGACTTAGTCTTATCTTTAAAATACTCAATTAATTTGTTAATTGGTTGGTTACTTTTCTTGTAACGTAACGCTTCTTCACCCATTTCGTATTTTAATCTATTAATTACTTGCATTTCAATTTCGTTTGCAGCACCATCGACTGAAACAAGTTTTGTAATTAAATCTATAAAATAAAACTTTTCTTCTTTTGATAATAAACTTAAAAACATAATCATGCCTCCTTATAGTAATATTATAACATACTTTATATTTTCATTTGAAGTTAAATATCTTTTTTATTTCTTCAGTATATTTTCCATTGTCATCATATGCGTAAATTGGTTGTAATACTTTGAGTCCAGAGTTCTTATTTTTCTTTGCCTGAATAAGCACTGCTAAAGCATTGCTTGAGCTTTTTTTAGAATAAACAAATTGCAATTTTTTTACAACCATATTATGTTTACTCATTGTTACAAATATATCTTCAATTCTTTCAGCCCTGTGTACTAAATAAAGCGATCCACCATCAACCAGTAACTTTTTTGCTTCAACAACAATATCATCTAATGTCGCCATTACTTCGTGCCTTGCAATTGTAAGATAATCGTTTTTATTTAGATTGCTTTCTTTATGAACTTTAAAATATGGGGGATTTGAAACTACTATATCAAAAGTGTTTGCTTGAACCTTCAAGTATATGCCTTTTAGGTCATCATTAATTATTTCAATTTGTTCACCTAATCCATTTAGTTCAACACCTCTTTTTGCCATATCTGCAATTTCCTTTTGGATTTCAACACCTATTATTTTTGCATTTGTTTTTAGGGTTAAATATAACGGAATAGGGGCATTACCACAACCTAAATCTATTATTTTATTTGTTTTTAAAGTTGTTTCAACAAAGTTTGCTAACAAGATTGAATCTAATGAGAAACTAAACATTTCATCATTTTGAATAATTTTTATTCTATTATATCCAAGTAGTTCATGAATTACTTCCATCATTATTCACATCATCACTTTTAGATTTTTTACAACAACTAACTTCCGCAGCGCCCCAATACTCGAACCCTTCTGATTCTTTAGATTTTGTTTTCACAATCTCTCTAATGTAGTCGACTGCAACAACTTTGCAATCACAGCAAGATGGAGTATCAACTACATCACCTACATTTGGCATTCTTTTACGTACTTCAACGTAATAGTCGTTTTCATAACTAATGCAACACATTAGTTTTCCACACATACCAGTTATTTTGCCTGATGATAAGGCCATACCTTGATCCTTAGCCATCTTCATGGTTACTAAATCAAATTCACGAAGATGCTTTCTACAACATACTTCTCTTCCACAGGTTCCAACGGCGCCAATCATTTTTGCACCTTCACGTTGCCCTATTTGTCTTAATTCAATTCTTACCTTAAATTCACTTGCTAAGTCTTTAACAAGTTCTCTAAAGTCAACACGACCTTCAGCATTATAATATATTATAAGTTTTGAACCATCAAGTATATATTCACAACCAACAACTTTCATTTCAAGTTGTTTTGATCCTACTATTTCTTTTATGATTGGTTCAGAACTTTCTGCTTTTAATTCATTTTCTTTATATTTAGCTATATCTTTATCGTTTGCAATACGAATAACATTTTTTAATTCATGTTCCAAACTACTATCTTCTACTAGTTTTATAGGCTCGATAACAGTACCTAGTTCAAGTCCTCTTACAGTTTCAACAATAACTTTTGAACCAATTACTAGTTCGAATGGTTCTGGATTAAACCAATATATTTTTCCAACTTCTTTAAATCCAATACCTACGACTTTTGCCATCTCAACACCTCTTTACTTTAATAAGTGCGGATACTATACCTGTAACCACATTTATATTATACTTTAATTCCTCTTTTAATTCCATAAGAATTTTTATTATTTCCAATTGCCTACTCATATCATCAATAGGTTTATTTTTAGAAACAATATCAAAAAAAACTATACGATCTATATTATTTATTTTATAATTTATCTTATCATTTTCTAGTGTAATTAATAAGTCTATTAAATATTTATTTAATACTCTTTGATCAGCTGTATTTAAGAAATTTCCTTCAATTATATAGTCTAAAATTGGATCATATTCATCTATAGAAATACTTTCTGAAATTTTAATAACTAAATTTAATATTTTTTCAATTGTTTGATCTTTTGATAATTGTATTGCTTCGTCTAAACTACTTGAAACAACACCTAAAGCAATAGCAATATGTTCGTTTATTCCTTGTTCTTTCAAACAATTACTAATGTTTTCTCTACTAATTGGGTAAAAGTTCACAAGTTGTGATCTTGATATAATTGTTGGTAATACTAAATTAATATTTTCAGCAAGCATAATACCATAACAATTATCATTTGCTTCTTCAAGAAATTTTAATAATGTATTCGCACTTGTTTGATTGGCCTTATCTATTCCATCAATAATAAATACCCTTGGTTTATCACTGACTCTTGAGAAATCAGAAATCAAATCAGTAATTTGTTCTTTTTTTATTGATGTAGTTTCAGGAGTTACTTTATATATATTTTGATTTTTTCCTTCAAGAATTTTTTTGCATTCTTGGCATTGTCCACATGCATTTTTATTTTCACATAGTATTAAAGATGATAAAAATAAAGCACCCTCCATTTTTAAAGTTCCTTTTGCACCATAGAATAAATATGTGTGACTAAGTCTTCCCTTTTTATTACTATTTGTAAGAAGTTTGACTACATTGCTATGAAATTTATTTAACTTATCAAAGTTCATTATTTCTTCTCCAAGAACTTACATATCAAATCTTGAACATCATTATATACAGTGTCTTGATCATTTTCAGCATTAACAATTTTTATTCTATCTGTAAAGATATCACAAATTGTTCTATAACCCATATATACTTTATCGTGGAATTCTAATTTCTCTAAGTCTAAACGGTCTTGAACTCGATGATTATCTTTAATTCTATTTAAACCAATTCGTGGTTTTATATCAAAGAAAATTGTTAGATCGGGTAAAGCATTTTCGACTGCATATTTATTAATTTCTAAAACTTTTTCTATTCCAAGGCCACGGGCATATCCTTGATAAACAAGTGAACTATCTAGATATCTATCACATAGGATAATATTTCCTTTTTCAATATTAGGTTTAATTACTTCCACAATATGTTGCGTTCTACTTGCAGCATAAAGTAATGCTTCTGTTTCAGGTGCCATTTCTTTGTGATTAATATCTAATATTATTCCACGAATTTTTTCAGATATAACTGTCCCGCCTGGTTCTCTTGTTTTAATTACATTATATCCTTTTAACTCAAGATATTCTGCTAATCTTTTCATTACTGTAGTTTTTCCGCTTCCCTCTGGTCCTTCAAAAGTAATTAAATAACCCTTCATAATTATTTCTCCTTATTTTATAAATTCCTAGTTATATTATCTCATAAAATACGCTAAAAATAAAGATACTTTTTTTGTTTGTTAAATATAAGTAAAAAAAGGTATCTAAATTAATAGAATACCTTTTCTAAACATAGTCCATTTGGTGGAGCAGTTTTTGGTGCTTTTTTTCTGTCACCTTTTTTTAATATCATTTCTAAGTCATCAATTGTTATTTTTCCTCTTGCAACTTCGAGTAACATTGCTACTATTATTCGAATCATATTATGCAAAAAACCATTACCCTGAAAATTAATTTTAATCAAACTTCCATCTATTTCAAAATTTATTAAATAAATGTTTCTCACAGTATTTATTAATTTATGATTCTTTGTAAAGGACTTAAAATCATGCTCACCTATCAAAATTTTTGAAGCTTCAATCATTTTATTTATATCAATTGGATATTTATAATAATATCTGTAGTTAGAATATAATGGATTATACTCTCCTATATCAATTGTATATGTATATGATTTTCCTTTTGCTGAATATCTGGAATGAAATCCTTCATCTACTAACTCAACTTTTGATATATAAATATCTCTTGGAAGTCTGGAATTTATTGCATTTTGCATATTCCATTCTCTCATTGTAACTTCATAGTCAAAATGAAAGACTTGTCCTATACTATGTACACCCGTATCAGTTCTTCCTGCAGAGTGTATTCTAATATGTCTCTTTGCAATGATTAATAAGGCATTTTCTATTTCTAATTGAACTGTTCTTAAATCGTCTTGAATTTGAAATCCATGAAAATTTGTCCCATCATAGGAAACTGTACATTTATATCTCATATATTATATAAAATTTATTGCAATTGTAAATGTTAGTATACATAAAGTAACTGCAATAGTAAGATAATCATTTCTACGTAATTTTAAGACATTTAAACTTGTTCTTTGTGCACCAGGTATATAACCTCTTGCCTCCATTGCATTAGCTAGATCTTCAGCCCTCTTATAAGCTATAACAATCATTGGAATTAATAATGATATAATCTGAACTATCTTGTCATTAAATTTACTTTCTTTAAAGTCTACTCCTCTTGAAGCTTGTGCTTTAAGAATACGATTTGCCTCATTAATTAATGTTGGAATAAACCTAATTGCAATTGAAATCATCATTGCCATTATACTTGTATTAACACCAATAAATTTTAATGGTTTTGCAAGACTTTCTATACCTGAAGTTAAGTCAGTTGGTTTTGTTGTAAATGTTAATAGTGATGATATACTAATTAAGTTAATAATTCTAAATACAATTTTTAAAGCAAAGAATAATCCATCATCATATACGGTAATCGAATATGTGAATAAACTATTTAAATAATGAAATTCATGTTGTAAGTAGAAAGAAGCAAAAGCTAGTAATAAAAATACTAAGGTTTTAAACTTGTTTACAAATTTAGCGTATACAAAATAAATCACTAAAAGCAACACTGATATAACTAAATTAGATATCGTCATATCAAACTTAAAATCAACTAACAAATCACCTGTTTGCGTAAATAGTATTTGAAAAACTACAGTAAATAGTAAAATAAATGTCATCATTTTAAAACTATTAAAAAATCTCTTTAAAGGTATTTTTGATAGTAAAATAAAACATAAAATTACTGCTGTCATCACTAATAGATAATATATATTTGTTATCAAAAATATAGATATCATTAGAATGAATAAAGATATAAGCTTTGTTCTTGGATCTAAACGATGAACAAATGAGTCAGTGTTATAATATTGGCCTAATATCATCTTACTATTCATTTTTGGCCCCCATTTTTAAAACTATCTCATTGTATGCATCTTCTATATTGTACTTATACACATCTAAATCCGATCCTGTTTTTTCTTTTATCTTCATCATAATCTTTACTACTTCAGGATAGTCTAGATTACATTCCTTAACGACTTTTTCATTTTTAAACAATTCTTCTTTAGGGCCATCATATTGTATAAGACCTTGCTTTAATACAATAACTCTATTAACATATTTAGCAACTACATCCATATCATGTGTAATAAGGATAATTGTTTTTTGTAAATCTTTATTTAAACTAGAAAGAAACTCTAATAATTCTTTTTTTGCTGTAGGATCCAATCCTGCAGTTGGTTCATCTAAAATTAGAATTTCAGGTTTAGAAGCAAGGATTCCAGCAATAGCAACCTTTCTCATTTGTCCACCACTTAATGCAAATGGACTTTTACTAAGTAAATTTTCTATTCCTAATATTTTTGCGGCTTCTTTTGCTACTTCTTCAGGGTTCTCTATTTTATAATTTTTTGGACCAAACATAATGTCTTTTAATACAGTATCTTCAAAAATTTGGTATTCTGGAAATTGAAAAACTAATCCTACTTTTTCTCTAATCTTTTTAACATTTTTTATTCCCTTATGAGTAACTGTAGTATTATATATTTCAGTAGTTCCTTCAGTTGGTAAAAGAAGTAAATTCATCAATTGAACTAAAGTTGATTTTCCACTTCCTGTATGACCAACAATTGCAATAAACTCATTTTTAGAATCAATTTTTAAATTTATATCTTGAAGTGAATATTTAATTGTATGTTTCTTTTTCTTCTTTGGAGAATAATAAGCAAACTTTACTTCTGATAAGTTAATTCCCATAATAATTCCTCTAATTCTTTTTTATTAATTAGATTTGATTTTTCAATCATTTCTATTATTTTCATGCTTTCTAGAATATCTAATTTGCTTTCTTTTAATATTTCTTTATGTTTAAATACTTCCAATGGCGTTCCAGATAATACTATATTTCCATCATTCATAACTAATACTTTATTTGCAAGTAGTGCTTCTTCTAAATTATGTGTTATAGAAATAATTGTTTTATTTCCTTTTAAATTTTTGATTACTTCAATTACCTCTCTAACACCTTTAGGATCAAGCATTGAAGTTGCTTCATCAAATATTATTACTTCTGGGTTGCACGCTAATACACCAGCAATAGCAACCCTTTGTTTCTCTCCACCGGATAAATCCTCTGGATTGTAATCCAAGAATTTTTCCATTGATACTAATTTAGAATATTCATTGATTAATTCAACCATTTTATCTCGTTCAAATAGTCTGTTTTCTAGACCAAAGGCAATATCATCTTTTACTGTGACTCCAACAAATTGATTATCAGGATTTTGAAATACAATACCAATTTTTTTCCTTAATTCATCAACTGTGTTTTCATTAAGTTCAATCCCATCAATTATAATTGATCCCGCTTTAGGTTTTAGTAATCCAACCAATAATTTTGCTAATGTAGATTTTCCACTTCCGTTATGTCCTAAAATACATACAAAATCGCCTTTGGAGATTGACGCATTTACACCCTTTAAAGTTTCTATATTTTGACTGTTATTATACTGAAAGCTTAAATCTTTAATTTCTATTATACTCATAATTTACCTAAAATCAGTAAAACTGAAATCATTTCCCTTTCAAAAATTTTATACAATAATTTCAAATGCCTTAAACATTATACTTATACCTAATACACATACAATAGGAACTTTTCTATCATGACTCATTAACATTTTAGTACAATCTTGACCTTCACAACTAGCTTCAACAACAGCTATCTTATTATATGTCACATCAATATGATGATCAATATAATGATTATGTTTAACATTATATGTGTATTTTACTTCTGTGTTTCTTTCATGATCTTTAACAGTAACGTATAATTTATCTTTTTCAGGACTTGATACAATAATATATTCTAAGTCTGTTGTTTCAGATAAATTTACAGCTTCACCTATTTCAACAGATTGAAAATATACTTGTAAACTAGAATTATTAGTTTGTGTACTTAGTTTTTCTATATATGAATAAAAGATTGCAACACTTGCAATGGTAACTAGTACAATTAGTAAAATATCCAATTTTTTCATGTAACCACCTTAATATATATATTATTTTACCATTAATGATAGTAAATTGCAATAACTATGGACTTGGAGACAAAAATAACAAAAAATTAATTATTAGTATTCATTTGTTAATGAAATTTCTCCAGATTCAATTACTATTCTTTCGTTATTATCATTAATTAACACAAGTGAACCATTGTAATCTATTTCATGTGCTATATATTTTTTATTATTATATATAATTTCTTTATTTATAATAACTGATTTTTCTTTGTATTTATTAAAAATAATAGCGTAAGTTTCATCTTGATTATTAATATTATTATATATCTCTTCAATTATATCACTACAAATTTTATCTATTTCATAAACTTCATTAGTTTCAAGACATAATGAAGTTGCTTTTTTAGATAAATCTATAGGAAATTTTTTATTATTTATATTTATGCCTATACCAATAACAATTGCTAGTGAGTGTGAGCAAAGCATTGTTTCAATTAATACTCCACATAACTTTTTTGAATTTAAAAGAATATCATTTGGCCATTTAATGCTTAAATTTTTTGAATATTTTTCTAGTATGTTTATAATACTAACAGCAGTTATTATACAAACTTTTCCTAGTTCTTCATATCCAAATTGAGACTTTAAAAGTATGGAAAATGCAATTCCTTCATCTTGATTAGAAAACCATTCCCTATGAAATCTACCATATCCATTTGTTTGATTTTTGGTTATAACTACATCACCATGATTTAATTTTTCTAAGTTTTCTTTTATATATAAATTTGTTGATGGAATAGAGCTAAAATATATTTTATTTGGGTTCATCATTACCTCTATATAATTTAAGCCATTGCTTATGCAATGGCTTTATTATTATCTATTATAGAATTCAACAATTAAGTTTTCTTGAATTTCTGTCATAAATTCAGAACGTTCTGGTAAACGAACTAATGTACCTGACATTTTGTTTTCATCAAAACTTAAATAATCTTTTCTTGAAACTGTTGATTCAATAGCTTCTTTAACAGCTACTAATCCTTTTGAAGTTTCTTTTAAAGAGATTGTTTGACCAACTTTAACAATGTATGATGGAATATCTAATTTCTTTCCATCAACTAGGAAATGACCATGAGTAACTAGTTGTCTTGCTTGACGACGAGTTGCAGCAAATCCTAATCTGTATACTAAATTGTCTAATCTAGTTTCTAATAAAATCATGAAATTATCTCCACGATTTCCTTTTACTTTTCCGGCTAAATCAAAGAATCTTCTAAATTGTCTTTCATTTACTCCGTATGTAAAACGTAATTTTTGTTTTTCTTTTAATTGTACGCCGTATTCAGATATTTTACCACGACGTTGTCCATGTTGACCAGGAGCATATTGTCTTCTTGCTTTACCGTTTTTACCTAAAGCAAATTCTTTTCCACTTTCTAATGTAGAGAAGCCTAGTCTTCTTGAAACTTTCCATGCTGGACCAGTGTAACGTGCCATATAATTTTCCTCCTATATATATAAATTTGTAAGGACTTAAAACTCTGTACTTAAAAAAACGTAATAAAGGTTTTCAGCTTTCAGCTCGCTTACTTACCACCTCTACAGGTTACCTTTTTAATATACATATTTAAGTGCTGTCTTACTGCACCTTATAGATTATACCCTAAATGATTATACAAGTCAACATTAATTATTATTAATATATATTATGCTCGATAACTTTTCCCATAGTAAGATTATTAATAACCCTACAGATCCCCATTTTATTATATTAAATAAACCAAATGTTTTTAAAACAGATAAAAAAGTTAGATTCATTTCATATACAATTGGTAAATTAAATGTGTAATTATAAATTACCATAAATACTGTTGTAAATAATATTCCAATTATAACTGAAGGTATTACTTTATAGCTATTTATTATTTTTCCATCTTTATCGCGTTTTAATAATAAAACTGATGGTGCTAAGAATGCCATTGTGGCAACGAAGTTTACAAGTTCATCTAAAAATAATATAACTGGCACGCTTGTTCCTGGCATAATAGCATGAAGAAAATTAGTTAGTAAAGAAGTTATAACTGCAGTTTTAAAATCAAACCATATAAATACTAGAAACATTATTAATCCACTTACTTCAATTTTTAAATATGGAGCACCAAAAAAAGGAATTCCAAAAAACATTAATACACTTGCTAGAGCAACTAATACTCCAATTATTGCTATGCTTGATGTGGATAACTTTTTTCTAACTTTTTCTTTTGAAATTTTATACAATGATATAAGTAATAAGGTTATTACAATTAAGTTTGTAATAATAATTCTTACAACTGGAGATAATTCAATTACAAATTTTTTTGTAATTTCTAAAGTTATACTATCATTTACATTTTTTATTAATAAAAAGTTTAGTCCAGCTATAACAAGTATAACTAACGTAGTCCCGACTGTAAATAGTTTATTATTTTTCTTTTTAAGTCTACTTAATGCTAATAAACTAACAATAAGTAGCAAAATAAAAACATAAGATGTAATTATCTCAAATTTGTTGTTAATCCAAAATTCTCTCATACTTTCCTCCAATAAAAAAACCCGCATCTTCGCGGGCTTAAAAATGGTTAAATAGATGCACTAAAAAAAGTACATTTTTCTTCTTCCATCTAGACTTTACTATCGGTATTGGAGTTTCACCAATTCATGCCTGTTAAGGCTCGCGGACTTTACCGCCGGTCTGGAATTTCACCATGCCCTGAAGATTTTTTTTATATCTATATATATATTATACATATTTTATTATTTATGTCAATAAATTATAATACTTTACTTAAAAATTCTATAGTTCTTGGATTTTGAGGTTCATGGAAAACCTGTTGAGGTGTTCCAGTTTCCAGAATTCTTCCTTCATCCATAAAAATAATTCTATCGCTTATTTCTTCAGCAAATCTCATTTCATGTGTTACGATAACTACTGTCATTCCGGATTTTACAACGTCCCTAATTACATCTAATACTTCTTTTACCATTTCTGGATCAAGTGCACTTGTAGGTTCATCAAATAACATTACATTTGGATTCATGGCAAGAGCTCTAACAATTGCAACTCTTTGTTTTTGTCCACCACTTAATGTTTTTGGGTATTTATCAGCCTTATCGCTAAGACCGACTTTTTTCAATAAATCCATTGCTAATTTATTTGCTTCTTCTTTGTTCATTTTGCCTGTAGTTACAGGTGCTAAAGTAATATTTTTGAGAACAGTTAAATTTGGAAAAATATTAAAGTGTTGGAATACCATTCCTATTTCTTTTCTATATTTATTTAACCCTGCTTCAATTTGTCTTTTAGACATATTTTCATCAAATATAACATTACCATTAAATTCAATACTACCGTGATCTGGTGTTTCTAATAAGTTAAGACATCTTAGAAAAGTTGACTTACCTGATCCACTTGGGCCAATTATTGATACAACTTCTTTTTCTTTAATAAATTCATTTATTCCTTTTAGAACTTGTAAATCTCCAAAATTTTTTCTTAAATCTGTAACTTTAATCATCTTTTTTTGTACTCTCTTTCTATATATCCTATTAATTTAGAAAGACTGAACGTAGATATAAAATAGAATGCAGCAACTACTATATATGAACCTAAAATATCATAATCTACTCTACTAATCATGTTTTGTACAGTCATTAAATCTCCTATATAAAAAGTTGCGCCAAGTGATGTTTCTTTTATAATTGTAACATATTCATTCCCAATTGCTGGGATTATGTTTTTTATTGCTTGAGGAATAATAACTTTTATCATAGTTGCTATTCGGGACATACCTAAACTTCTACTTGCTTCATATTGTCCTTTATCAACTGATTGAATTCCTGCTCTTATAATTTCAGCTACATAAGCTCCACTATTTATTATTAATGCTAATGAGGCAGGAAAGATTTTATCAAATTTTACATTGTCAATATTTATAGAGGTATAAAATAATAATAAAAGTAAGAATAAAGGAACACCCCTGACTACTTCTACATATGCTTTACCGATAAAAGAAACAATTTTTATTTTTGACATTGTTAAGAAGCAAATGAATGATCCGATAATTGCACCACCAATTACAGTTATAGCTGATAATAGTAGTGTAACACCTAACCCTTTAAATAATAAAGGATAATATTCTTTAAGAATACCAAATATAGACAAAATCATATTTATATCTTCCACTAATTATTCTATATCTTGACCTAATTCAATTGCTTTTAATGTTGCCTCTTCAAGCCATTTTGAATATAAATTTTGTTTAACAACGTCTTCTAATACTGTATTGATTTGATCAATTAATAATTTGTTTCCTTTTTTTGCAGCAATTACATATCCACTGTCATTTGAAACAAAGTTTTCAGCAACAACTGCTAACTTATCATTTTTAGACACTCTAACTTCTGCTGAATATGATGAAATTGCTAAAGCATCAATTTTCTTAGTCAATAATAATGATACTGCAATGTCTAAGTCAGTAACTAATTCTTTTCTTGCGTTTGGTAATTGCGTATCTACATATTCTTCCTGAATAGTACCTGCTTGGGCAGCAACTTTTACATTTGATTTATTTAATGAAGCCAAATCAACAAATTTACTTTGGTTATCTTTTAAAATTAATAATTGCTGATCACCATCACCTGATCCAAAGTATCCATTTGATAATTCAAAGGTTTGTGCTCTTTTTGGAGTCCATGATAAACCTTCAATTGCAATATCTACTTTTCCTGTTTGAACAGCAGCTAATGCAGCATCAAATTGCATTTCTACAATAACTAATTCAAGATTTAATTTTTCTGCAATATATTTCATTAATTCAATATCTGAACCAACAAACTTATCGTTTCCTGTTTTTGATAAGTCTAAAAACTCATATGGTGCATAATCTGGTGAAGTTGCTACTTTTAAGTAACCTTCCTTGATTAGACCTTCTTTTGTTTGTCCACAACTTGCTAAGAATAATGTGCAAGTCAATAACATTAAAACTA
Source organism: Bacillota bacterium (assembly GCA_023410025.1). Lineage (GTDB taxonomy): Bacteria > Bacillota_I > Bacilli_A > ML615J-28 > CAG-698 > JAEYQM01. The sequence continues at coordinate 9,341 of JAEYQM010000067.1, read as the reverse complement.
CTAATATTTTTTTCATCTTTCTTTCCTCCCAATAATTATTATACAAAATAAAAATCGTCTCTTCTTTACTATAAGTAAAGAAGAGACGAATTAATCCGCGGTACCACTCTAATTTTGACATATATCTATGCCAACGCTCAAAATCATTAACGCCGATCTGCGTTTTCCCTACTAGTTTGGTTCAGGAAAAATTCTCCCAAGTGCGGTTCATATAAGTTACAATACTAGGCTCACACCGACCCCTAGCTCGCTTCTAAAATAACTAATACTACTCTCTTGTTCATAGAAATATTTTTTGAATTCTTTGATTTCTTCGATTTCTTTGATTAATTAATTTTGTACAATTAATTTACACTAATCATACCATTATAAATATAAAAATCAAGTAATTTAAATTATGAAAATGTTTACATAGTTTATTTTATTTGAATTTTTATATTTTCCTTGTTTAAATCTTCTGATGGAAAACTAATATATAGTATACCATCTTGCAAACTTGCGACTATTTCGCTTTCACTTACATTCCCTACATAATAGGTTCTAGAGCAGCTGCATGAATTTCGTTCTTTTCTAATATAGTTTCCTTTCTTTTCTGAATTTGCTGTTGATTTTTCTGCAGACACAATCATGTAATCCTTTGATATTTCAATTGTAATTTCTTCTTTCTTGTACCCTGGTAACTCAACCTCAAAGTAATAATATCCATTTTCTTCTCTTATATCCGTTGGCATTTTAAACATCTTTGAACTTAAAGAAAACATTGGAGATTTTACCATTGAGTCAAACACATCATCAATGAAATCCTTATCCTTTAATTGTAACAATTTCATATATAGCCTCCTTTTGACACTATATATGTTATGAAATAGTTAGAATTTTATTCATCTTTTATTTACTAAATAATACTTTTTCGCTTTTAAACATTTTTAAAAGTAATAAAATTAATAAAATTATATATGCTAAACTTGAAAATAAAGCAATTAAAAAATTAGTTATATTAGCATTAAAAGCAAAAATATCTTTTAAAGTTTGGGAAAGGTTATAGATTGGAATACAATATGGAATGATGCTACTAGCACTATCAGTACTAAACATTGAGAATGTTGGTATTAGTATAGCAATTAAATAAATTGGCATAGCATATGATGTTGCTTCTTTTGTGGTTCTTGCAAATGTTGATGCAACAAGTATTAATGCTGATGACATAATTCCTAAAACTATTACTACCAGGAATAATTGTATATAATCAGCTATTCCATATGCAATACTTCCACTAACTTGAAATAAGTCTTTTGCAAATGGTAAAGCAAGTAATACACCAACTATAGATGAAGTAGCAGTCATTATTGAAATTAATGCAGTTGATATAATCTTACCTAAAATAATGTCATTACGTTTAATAGGTGCCATTAGTAATGTTGCTAAAGTACCACGTTCTTTTTCTCCTGCTATTGCATCAGCACCTATCGAAAGCGTTCCAGCAAAAACAAAAGTAATTATTAACATTGGAAGTAACATTGCGATAATTTCACCGCCATTTTTCTTTTCATCTGTGTATTTATCATCTATTGTAAATTTAAAAACATCAGTAATTATATTATGTTTTTTAAGTTCTAAATCTTTATATTCCTCTAGTATTGTACTAATAATGTTTAATGCATTAATAGAATTGCTACTACCTTTATTCGCAAGCACTTCAATATTTGCATCATCTGTAAAAAGATTTACAGTGAAATTATCTGAGAAAATTACAACTAAATCTATTTCATTAGTAATAAGTTTTTCCTTTAATGTTTCTACATCAAATCTATCATCTTTATCGATGACTGTAATATAGTCGGAGTATGAAGACAACATTAGATTAAATTCTTCTGTTTGATTTATTACATACACTTGATACTTATATTCTTTATATATCTCTTTACTCATTTGAGTTCCCATAAATGAATAAATTAAAAATATAATTAATCCAGGTAGTATAATTGTTGAAAAAAAGACTCTAGGAAATTTAAAAATTTTGTCTAATTCTTTTTTAATTATCATTAAAATATTATTCATAGTTTTCCCCCATTTCTTGATTATAGAATTTAAAGAATACATCTTCTAAATCATTGTTAGGGCTCATTTTTCTAACATTTTCTGTTTTATCAGATACTTTTATTTTTCCGTTAACTATGATTCCTACTCTATCACACAACTTTTCTACAAGACTCATTATATGAGTTGATATTATTATAGTTTTCCCAAGTTTTTTTAACTCTAACAAATAATCAGTAACTACTTTTGCAGTAATAACATCTAATCCATTGGTTGGTTCATCAAAAACAATTATTTCTGGGTCGTGAACTAGAGATACCGCTATTGAAACTTTTTGTTTCATGCCTGTGGATAAATCACCAATTTTAGTTTCAGCAAACTTTGTTATTCCAAATCTATCAAAAAGATCTTTTTTTCTTTCTTCTATTTTATCTTCTTGAATATTATGAAATCTTGAAAAATAAGTAAACAAATATGATGGTGTAAATTGATCTTCAAGTTTTAATTCGTTTGTTAGAAAACAAATCTTTTTTCTAATTTCTAAATCATTATCAGTACTTACTCCATCAATAAAAATAGTTCCATGATCGGGTTTTATTAACGTTGCTAAACATCTAAGAGTTGTAGTTTTACCAGCTCCATTTGATCCTAACAATCCATATATTTCACCTTTTTCCACATAGAAAGAAATATCAGAAATTGCGACTTTAAACTTATCGTTTGTTCTGTTTATTTTTCTTTGCTTTGCGGAAATCTGAAATGTTTTTTTAATATTATTAACCTCTATTATTCTCATAACCTCACCTTTTTAAAAAAATCACCATAGAGGTGATTTAATTTTTTATAATGTAGAATCAGCAACTATAACGGCCATTTTTAAGAAATCTTCTGCGTCTAAGCTTGCCCCACCAATTAATGCTCCATCAATATTTGGTTGTGCTACGAAGTCTTTAATATTGCCAGGTTTAACTGATCCTCCGTATTGAATTCTTATTGTGTTTGCAGTGAATTCATCATATAATTCACCAAATCTCTTTCTAATGAATGCACATGTTTCTTCAGCTATTTCAGCTGTAGCTGTTCTACCTGTTCCGATTGCCCAGATTGGTTCATATGCAATTACTACACTAGCAACATCATCTAAACTGATTCCATCAAATGCTTTTTCTAGTTGTTCATTAATAACTTTAAAAGTATTTCCACTTTCTCTATCTTCTAAACTTTCTCCAACGCATAAAATTGGAACTAAATTATGTTTAAATGCTGATTTAAGTTTTTTATTAACTGTTTCATCAGTTTCATTAAACATTGCTCTTCTTTCGCTATGTCCAATTATTACATAACTTACCCCAATGCTAGTTAACATTGATGCAGATATTTCACCAGTAAATGCACCATTTTCTTCAAAATGCATATTTTGTGCACCGATTTTAATATCGTTACCTTGTCTTTTAACTAAACATCTAAGTACGTATGCAGGTGCGCAAATTACGTTGTCAATACGATCATGACTTGGAACTCTATCAGAAACATTAAAGATAAATTGTAATGCTTCATCTCTTGTTTTAAACATTTTCCAATTTGCAGCAATTATTGGTTTTCTCATTTATTTTCTCCTATTTAATCAACATTTTCTTAATTGTTTCAATTGTTTCTTCAGCATCATTTCCTTTAGCAATTATTTCAATTTCTGCTCCTTCAAGAACAGCTAATGACATAATTCCTAAAATAGATTTTAAATCAACTTCTTTATTTAAGTATCTCAAAATTATATCAGATTCAAATTCAGATGCAACTTTAACAACTTTTTGTGCTAATAAGGCATCAATTCCAGATGTGTTTTCCACAACTAAACTTACTACTTTATTCATTAATTTTCCTCCTAATATTTAATATTATTTCTCATTAATGGAAGAAACTCCTGGTAAGTCCTTTCCTTCTAAATATTCTAATGAAGCACCACCACCAGTAGAAATATGAGTAAATTTTTCCTCAAATCCCATTTGGATAGCTGCAGCAGCAGAATCACCACCGCCAACAACAGTTGTTGCATCTTTTAAATCTGCAACCATTTGGCAAATTGCTTTTGTACCATTAGCAAATTTTTCAAATTCAAATACACCAGCAGGACCATTCCAAACAACTGTTTTAGCGCCTACTAATTCTTTCTTAAATATTTCAATTGACTTTGGACCGATATCTAATCCCATTTGATCAGCTGGAATATTTTGATCCTCAGTAATATATGGAGTAGCATCATTGCTAAACTCACTTGCAGTTACATTGTCAACTGGTAATATAATTTTACCTTGTGCTTTTTCAAGTAATCCCTTAGCAAAATCAACAAATTCTTCTTCAAATCTACTCTTTCCAACACTAATTCCAGCAGCTTTGTAGAATGTGTATGCCATAGCACCACAAATAAAGATTTTATCAGCTTTATTTAATAAGTTTTCAATTACAGAAATCTTGTCGCTAACTTTTGCTCCGCCTAAAATTGCAACAAATGGTCTTACTGGATTGTCAACAGCTTCCCCAATAAATTTAATTTCTTTTTCCATTAGGAAACCAGCAGCAGTTTCAGATATGTTTTTAGAAATACCAACGTTTGATGCGTGAGCTCTGTGAGCTGTACCAAATGCGTCATTTACAAAAACATCTCCTAAAGATGCCCAATATGCACCTAATTCTGCATTATTCTTAGATTCTTTTTTTCCTTCAATGTCTTCAAATCTTGTATTTTCAAACATTAATACTTCTTTTTCTTTTAAATTTTTAACAGCATTTTCAAGTTTTTCTCCACGAGTTTCATCAATGAAAATTACTTTTCTTCCTAATACTTCTTCTAATCTCTTAGCAACTGGTGCTAAAGAGTTCTTAGCTTTATCTTCTGCTGCTTCAACTCTTCCTAAGTGTGAAAAAAGCACTACCTTAGCATTGTTATCAATAGCATAGTTAATTGTTGGTAAAGCTTGAACTATTCTATTATCGTTAGTAATAACACCATTTTTAATTGGAACGTTAAAGTCTACTCTGATTAATACGGTCTTACCGTTTAAATTTAAATCTCTAATTGTTTTTTTCATAGAAATGCCTCCTTAATAATTATATACATATTATAACATATTTTAACTAAAATGTATATAGTTTTAGATAAAAGAAACCGCCTTCATGGGCGGTATATTTAATTAGTTCTTTTTAATTCTCATTTCTGTTTCCATATCAAAGAAATGACATTTGTTCATATCGAATGCTAATTGTATAGTATCTCCCATATGTACGTCAACTCTCGCATTAACTCTTGCAACAATTGGTTGAGTATTTACAGCAGAATATAATAATGTTTCAGCACCTAATAATTCAGCAACATCAATTTTTAAATTTAATATTGCATCTTTATATGTATCTAAAACAATGTTTTCATCGTGAATATCTTCTGGTCTGATACCTAAAACAATATTCTTATCGATGTATTTTTGTTCTTTTAACATGTTAAACTTTGGAGTAGGAACCTTAATTCTAGTAATTCCAACTTTGTGATCTCCACATTCAAAGAATCCATCTTCTAAAACTTTTCCTTCAATGAAGTTCATTGGTGGCGTTCCAATAAATCCACCAACGAATTTATTGTTAGGGAAATCATAAATTTCTTTTGGACTACCAATTTGTTGTACTAAACCATCTTTCATAACAACAATTCTAGATGCCATTGTCATAGCTTCAGTTTGGTCATGTGTTACATAGATTGTTGTAATACCTAATTTTTCAGTAATCTTTATGATTTCTGTTCTAGTTTGTACACGTAGTTTAGCATCTAGGTTTGATAATGGTTCATCCATTAAGAATACCTTAGCATCACGAACGATAGCTCTACCTAAGGCAACACGTTGACGTTGTCCCCCTGATAATGCTTTTGGACGTCTATGTAAGAACGGCTTTAACCCTAAAATTTCAGCTGCATTATTAACTCTTCTGTCAATTTCATCACGTGAAAATTTACGTAATTTTAAACCAAAAGCCATGTTATCATATACTGTCATATGTGGGTATAGTGCATAGCTTTGGAATACCATGGCGATATCTCTATCTTTAGGTGCAACATCATTTACAACTAAATCATCAATTCTTAATTCACCAGATGTAATATCTTCTAGACCTGCAACCATTCTTAGTGTAGTTGTTTTACCACAACCAGATGGACCAACGAATACTATAAATTCTTTATCTTTAATATGAAGATTAAAGTCTTTTACAGCATGTACATTCCCATCATAAACTTTATTTATATTTTTCAATGTAACTGTAGACATTATTTACCTCCTAATACTACTTACTTTTATCTTATTATACTATAATTATAATATCATATCAATGTGCACATTGCACAATAATTAAATATTTATTAGAATATACATTGCTATTGCATCATTAAAAACTTGCAAATTTAAATTCGTTATATTATAAATATAATCAAGTTTATAATTTAATGTGTTTCTATGCATATATAATTGTTTTGAAGTTTTAGTAACATTAAGATTGTTCTCAAACATTTCTAAAGCTATCTTTGTATTAAATTGATCTTTTAAAAAATCTTTAAGAACTACTGTTTTTATATCAACTAAAAATCTTGCATTAATATTTACCACTTTTAAAATAATCTTACTTATATCGAAATAATTATCACTTTCAGAGTCAAACAAATATAATATTATAGCCCAAAAAAAACTTTCATTTAATGAACTAATAAACAAATTCTTCCTAGATAAGTAAATTTTTAAATTCATATTTAAGTCATAATTTATAGAGTTAATTAGTTTAGAAAATTCTATATTATAATCATTAGAGTAACAGAAAAATAATAAATCTTGATGCTCAATAATTTTAATTATATTAATAATTTCAGAAAATAAATAAATAACTTTATCTTTATCTACATTCTCAACACTACCCAATTGAACTATAATAACTGAATAGTCATTACTAGATATTGTTGACAACTCATTTAATAAAACCCCTATTATTTCATTTGATTTAGGTATGTATTTTTCTATGTTTTTTATTTCCATATTAGTTTCCTCTTTATAAAGTATACCATAAAAACTTGCACAAAAAAAGCAATTTAATACTATAAAACACTTTTTTTAATTGTTTTCACTAATCTTCATTACTATAATACTTATATCGTCTTTTATATCTTTATATTTTTTTCTTACGCTATTAATAATAGTATATACAATTTTTTGTGGATCTTCATTAAACATGGACTTAATTAATAGTTTTATTTCATCTTTATCTATAAGAGTGTCATATATACCGTCACTTGCCATTAAAATTAAATCGCCACTTTTTAGATTCACTCTTATTGGTGTAATAATATTATTAGCTCCAACTGGTAGATTATTGTTGTCTATATAGTTTATATCTCCATTTTCATTCATAAGTATTGAAGATGCAGCTCCTAATTTGTAGAATATTCCTTCACCATTTAATCTATTTATTTCTAAAAAATCAAGTGATGAAAATACCTCATTAACTGTTATTGTGTTATAAATTATATTTATAAGATTCAATGTTATTTCCACGTCTAAGTTTTTTTCAACTAATGAGTCTACAACTTTTATTATTTTACTACTACTAGAATAAGCATTAAAACCTTTTCCCATACCATCACATATTATTGCTGCAAATTTTGTATCATTATATACTTTTGCAAGATAATTATCTCCACAAATATTTGATATATTTGATGACAATAATCCATAACCAAAATTTATATTTAGTTTGCTTTTTGGTACTATTTTAACATTTAATCTATTGTTATCTTCACTAATAAGAATTGGTTTAATCTCAAGATTATTATATTTTATATTATTTTTTTCAATATGACTACTTAATGTATTAAACAAACAATTTTTTAAACATATAGAAATCTGGAAATTATTTTCTTCAATCATATCCATATTTATATAAGTTACTTCTATTTTATTAAACTCTAAATTTTCCTTGAGATCGTTAAGTGAAACAAGATTAATTGAATCCGATTTAACTATTTCTATTGCAACCTGGTTTAAAATAGACGATAAATTATTTAAATTATTAAGCAATTTATAATCCTTTTTATTAGTTAAATTAAGTGAATATGAACTTTTTAACTTATATATTTTTTTATTTAAATTATCTTGATTTAGACACCTATTTTCTTTTAATGTTTCTTCCTCAATAGATTTCCTTAAATGTGTATAAATACTTTTATTAATATAATAAGAGCATTCTTTACAGAAGTTACAATTAATGCATATACTTTCATATGTGTTATATATTATTTGATTAACCTTACTAATATAATTAGAATCATCACAAAATTCATCCTCTATATTGTTAATAACTTGAGAAATAGAAATTATCTTATTAGATACACCTTCACTGTAATCTATTTTACTACTAACAGTTTTTATTGACTTTGTTTTATCATTTATAAAATATGATACTAATATTATATAAAATGAAAGTATATAGGAAATAAAATATTGATCATCAAACTTTAAGAATAAATAACCAACAAAGATTGATATAATTGAAATAATATATGAACTAAAGAAAGGAAAGAAACTAAGCAGTCCTAAGAATAATAAGTAATTAATTTGATTAATTTCAGTCACAAAATAGTTATATAATATTAAAAATAATAAAATTATTATCTTACTATATTTTTTATCTTGAAATGAAAAATAATAAATATAGTAAATAAAAAACAAAATAGTATAATTAATTTTAAATATGTTAATTTCAAAGCTATTTAATAACACAAATATAGCAAATATTAATTCTATTATAATTTTATATTCAAATTTTAAGCATATAAATACTACTAAAGAATATGCTGATAAGAAAATAATATAATTAAATTGATTTTCAAAATTTTCAATACTTTTTAAAATATATAGTAAAATTATTAAAAAAATTGATATAAAGCATAAACTTTTAAAATATTTATTTTTTACTATTACATTAATTAAACTTACTAATGTAATAGTTATTAAATAATAATTCATATATTTATATAAAATAATTTGAATTAATACAGATGTTATCAATACTAATATATAAAATATTTTCTTATTATTTGATAAATAATAAAAAGTTGGACCTACCACACAAAGTTGTAAACATGGATCTTTAATAAAAAATATACTAAATAGTAGAATTATAATATTAATAATATTAGTCATAGTAACACCTCAAATAATATTTTATTTTTTTTAATATAAAAATAATGTCATATTTAATGTTTTATAACTAAATAA
>JAEYQM010000038.1 GCA_023410025.1 Bacillota bacterium | reverse complement strand
GTATTATAATTGGAGATAATGAAACAAAAACTAAAATAGAAGTAAATGGTGATTTAATTATACAGTTAAATGAAAACGCTATTGAGATTATTAATAAAGATGATTTTAATATTTTAATCAATAATTTCGATTGTAAATTTAGATTCATGTATTTACTTTCTAAAGATCATTATTTTGATATTCCAATTAAATTTAAAAAATTAAATTAGTATATTTATATGAGTTACTTTAAGTAACTCTTTTTTTAAAATTGATATTTGTTTATTAAAAAAAATTTTTTAAAAACTTTCATTACCAGTATTGACATTTATTTTATAAAATGTTATAATATTGGTAAGTTGGGGGATATATAGGAGGATTTATGGATTTTTGTGAAAGAGTGATTCAATTAATGAAACAAGAAGGGTTGACTCAAAAAGAACTGGCAGAAAAAATCAATGTTACTGAAGCATCTGTGTCTAGGTATTTAAAAGGGGAAAGAGTTCCTAGAATTGACGTATTAGTGAAATTGTCAAATGTATTCAATGTTTCTATTGAATACTTACAAGGTTTAAAAGAAGTAGATGATTATGAAGAAATAAAGAATATTGTCGCACGTAATTCAAGTAAAATGACAGCTGATCAAAGATATGAATTAGCAAAGCTGTTAATGAAGGATTAGATAGTTTGGGGTGTTATTATAAGATTAAGTGATGAGCGATATGAAGAAATTAAAAAATTGATAGTTACATTGTTTGAGGATTATGATATTAAAAATATCCCGATTGATGTTTTTTCACTTGCTTTAAAAATGGATATAGTATTACATAGTTACAGTGAAGTGTCGGAGTCCCAGAGAGCCCTTCTAATTGCTGCAAGTAAAGATGGTTTTTCGTATTTTTCTAAAAATAAATTCCATATTTATTATAATGATAAAATATTTCCTAAATCAAGAATAAGATTTACAATAATGCATGAGATTGGTCATGTTGTTTTGAAGCATTCTTGTTCAAATGATGCAAATGAATCTGAGGCTGATTTTTTTGCAAGAAATGCACTTGCACCACTACCTTTATTAATTTTTCTTAAAATAGAAAATAAAAATGAAATAGTTGAGAAATTTGATGTTTCTAATGCGTGTGCCGAAAATATTTTGCGCTCACTAATCACTAGAATGGACTATAAAAATTATGATTTGTTTGATTACGAGCAAGAATTAATTAATTTATTTAAAGAACAACTAATTCAAATTAGTTGAAAAATTTTGATATAAAGGAGGTGATACATATATATAGAGGTAAAAATGGCATTATTGGTGCTATAGCTTTTTTTCTAACAGGTATATTATATAAAATATTTGGATTTTCTTCAAAATTGTTTGGAAAAATATCATTTTTTATTTTTTTAAAACTAATTCCTAAAATATTGAAAAGTATAGTAAAACTTATTTTAAATATCTAATTATAATTAAATTTCTTTAATTGAATCTTACTAATAATAGATTTAAATATAAAAAAATCACCGCAAAATTTGCGATGACATTATTGAAATATTTATAATATTTCCAGCATATATATTATAACATAGCAATAAAGTATAAGCAAGTAAAATATGGTGGGAAAGGAGAATAAATGGGAAAGTATATTAAGACTGGTCAAATTGTTAATTTTTCTGGTCAATATCGTTTGGTTGTATCAAAGACAGAGTATACATTTGTAAAGAAAAATAAAGTCCCACCTACTTATGATGGTACTACATAATTTGTCATAGTCGATCAAACTAAGCATAAGAATTAAATATAATTACATTCTATTATTAGTTAGATAATATATTTAATAAGGAGACTTTCTTATGGACAAATATCAAAATAAAAACGGGAATTCTGGCATTATAATGCATGAAATTCATGAAAATTACATTGATGTAAAATTTAGTGATGGTAGTATATATAGATATTCTTATATAAGACCTGGGAAATTAATTGTAGATTATATGAAAAGTTTAGCTATACAGGGATGTGGTCTTAATAGTTATATTAATAGAAGTGTTGGTAAAAACTTTTACTGTAAAATTAGATGATTGTACAAATAAGATTGCAAATAAGAATTGCAATCTTTTTAAGTATTAAAATAGTAATTATAATAATATAAAAATATGTTATAATTGAAAAAGATAAAATATCTCAATGTTCCTAAAAGTGTCGTGCTATTATTTAAGATTTATAATAGAATATTGTTGAGGTGAAGAAAATGAGTGTATTATCTAATAAAATAAAAGAATACCGTAAAGTTAATAATCTTACTCAAGATGACTTAGCTTCGAAATTAAACGTATCAAGAACTGCAGTATCTAAATGGGAAACAGATAGGGGATACCCTAGCTTAGATATTTTAAAGGATATTTCGGATTTACTAGGAGTAAGCATTGATGAACTGCTTACTAGTAAAGAAATAAAAGAAGAAGTAATAAAAGCTAAAAACATTAATTACAATAAAATAAAATATGTATTATATACCGTAATTTCATTAATTATTGTTTCACTAGTATTCTCTATAATAGCTATAATAAATAGTAACAAAAGAATTCAAGATAAACCAGTTGAATATGAATTAATTGGTCTAATAGTTGATGTTTCAAAAAGTGAAAAAGAAATATTATTAGATGATGTAATTTCAGGAAAATATGCTGGTTATTACACATATTATAAAGAAAATAGCAATGTACCTGTAATAGTATATAATAATACTAAAGAAGTAAGCGAAATAATTAAAGATGATAAAAAGGAAATAAACATTGATTTTGGTTATATTTACTTTACAGATGAAGTTTATCTTCTTCATATCTATTTTCAAATAATGGATTTAAAGACTAATAATATATCATTTAAATCCGCAAATTCAACTTATATTATAGGAGGAGATCTTGGAATATCAACAGGATTTACTGAAGGAAAAGTATCCTTTAACATATCCTTCACAGGTAAAAGAATTGGTAAATTAGTTCAAACTAAAATATATGAATATGATAATACAGATAATTTAATAAAAGAATCAATAATTGACTTTGATACTTTAGATACTTATATTATTGATAGTAATATGTTATATTTAGTTATAGAAGACACTTTTGAAATAAAAGATGGTAATATATATAAGGATAGATTAAAGGTTTTTAATAGTGAAATAAATCCATCATTTTATTATCAATTAAAATTATTAAATGAATTTAATTGGGCAGATAAATACATTACAATTAGAAAATATAATAATAATTAGTTAATAAAAATCATGATTGTTTAATAAAATTAAATATGTTATAATAATATTGATTTATATCATTAATAAAAGGTATAAATCAATTTTTATGATTAGGAAAATAAAGAGGTATAAAATGGAAAAACAAATTTCATTAGGTTGCATGAGAATAAGTAAATTAACAATAGAACAACTAGAAGAATTAATCATTACTGCAGTAGATAATGGGGTAAACTTCTTTGATCATACTGATATATATGGTAAAAGAAAATGTGAAGAATTATTTGGTAATGTAATAGAAAGAAATCCTGGATTAAGAGAAAAAATGTTTATTCAAAGCAAATGTGGAATTTGTAGTGGATATTATGATTTATCTAAAGAACATATTATTAAACAAGTTGAAGAAAGTGTTAGATTACTTAGATGTGGCTATTTAGATGCTTTATTATTACATAGACCAGATGCACTAGTAGAATATAATGAAGTAAATGAAGCATTTAAATATTTATATAATAAGGGTCTAGTAAAGAGTTTTGGAGTATCTAATATGAACTCTTGGCAAATTGAATTATTACAAAAGAATCTTGATTTTAAAATAGAATATAATCAATTACAATTTAGTTTAGTTCATTCATATTTAGTAAAACAAGGAATATTTGTAAATATGTCTGAAGATGAGTCAATTGACCACTCTTCAGGTTTACTTGAATATTGTCAATTAAAAGATATAAAAGTTCAAGCATGGTCTGCTTTAATGGCTTCTTGGGAAGAAGGAAGTTTTATTGATCATCCTAATTACAAAACTTTAAACGATAAATTAGAAGAACTATCTATAAAATATAATGTTACTAAAAATGCCATTGCTATTGCTTGGATATTACGTCATCCTGCCAATATTATTCCAATTGTCGGTACAACAAGTGTTAAACATTTACTTGAAATTGTTAAAGCAAAAGAAATAACATTAACAAGAAAAGAATGGTATGATTTATTCCTATCAGTTGGTCACGATTTACCATAATTTAATATAATATTTCAAATTTTTCTTTTAAAAAAAAGCCATTTATTATATAATATTATTGTCACATGTGAGGGAGGAAGAAGATATGGGATATTGTCAGAAATGTGGAGAGCACACTAATAACATTGTAAATGATAAAGTAATTTGCAAAGATTGTGAAGCAGGAAAAGAAATAGTACAACCTGTTTATTATGAAAAACCAAAAATGAATAATTCTATATTAACAATCTTAACAGCTATTATTTATCCACTTATTTCAGTTTTTATTGCATTTGGTACATATGCTTCAGGAGAATTATTAACATTTAGATTAGTTTTATCTTTATTAATGAGTATCGGATGGGTTGTAGTTGTAATTCTTGGAGGAATTTATTTAATTATTATTCCACTACCAATTATTACTTTATTTAAAGTTGGATGTACAAAACCTCATTTATCACTATTAATGAAAACATTTAACGGTATTATTGCAGGTTTATTATTTACATTTTCTATTATTATTTTGTTTGTATAAAACTTAAGTACACTAAAAGTGTACTTTTTTTATAAATAAATAGTAATTTACATTTAATTTAAAAAACATTTTGAAATAAAACTATTTCATTATATAATATTTATATAGATTGAAGTGGAGGAAAAATAATGGGATATTGTCATAAATGTGGAGATTATACATTTAATACAATTAACGGAAAACCACTGTGTAGTTCATGTATTAAGGATAATTTAATGTTTGATGTTACTTTTGATAAAGAAATTAAAGAGAAAACCAAAACTATTTATACAACTCTTACAGCAATAATTTATCCATTAATTCCTATATCATTAGCTTTATTAGTATATATTATTTCAGAATCATCATTAATTAAATTAATTTTATCAATTGTATTAAGTATTAGTTCATCTGTTTTTGTCATACTAGGTGGATTGTATACATTAATTTTACCTTTACCTTTTATATATATTTATAAAATAGGAACTTCAAAACCACATTTACCAGTTAAAACAATAAATTTATATAGAATTTTATCAAC
>JAEYQM010000002.1 GCA_023410025.1 Bacillota bacterium | reverse complement strand
ATAAATAAAGAAAAATATGATGTTGAAAAATTTGATGAAAAACTAGTACTTGATCAAATTTCGCCACTTGGAAATTCTATTGTAGTTGTAAAAGATGAAGAAATTGTAAAGGTTCATATTCATACTTTAAAACCAGGAGAAATATTAAACATTGGTCAACAATTTGGTGAATTTGTTCACTTAAAGATCGAAAACATGACAGTTCAACACAACAATCTTCAACAAGTCCAACATGTTGATGAAGGTGTATGTGCATGTGGTGAAGAACATATAAAGAAACCACAAGCCCCTGAAAAACGTTCTAAATATGCAATCGTAGCTGTTGCATCTGGAGAAGGACTAGTTAAGACATTTAAAGAAATGGGTGCTGACTATGTTGTTGAAGGTGGACAAAGTATGAATCCATCTACTGAAGACTTTATAAGAGGCTTTGACCACTTAAATGCTGAAAATATTTTGGTGTTCCCAAATAATAAAAATATAATTCTTGCAGCTGCTCAAGCAGCAAAAATTTATGAAGAAAGTAAAGTATGGGTTATTGAATCTAAGTCATTAGCACAAGGTTTTTCTGCTCTTACAATGCTTGATTTAAATGGTGAACCAGAAGAAATCATTGAAGAAATGAATGATGTAATAAGTAAAGTTACTACTGGATTAATTACTTATTCAATTAGAGATACAGATGTTGAAGGAATTCATATCCGTAAAGATGATTTTATTGGGATTGTTAATAACAAAATCGTTACATCAAATCACCGTAGAATGGATTCTATAAAGGGTTTATTACAAAAAGCAATTGATGATGATAAAGAAATCATTACAATCATTTATGGTGATGGGGTTCCTCAAAAAGAACTTAACGAAGTAATTAAATTTATTGAGAAAAATTATAGCAATCTTGAAGTAGAGGTTATCGAAGGAAATCAAGAAGTCTATAGTTATATTCTAGCAATAGAATAGAATAAAGGGCTTTAGCCCTTTTTATTTTAAATGAAAGGTATGGGCAGTGTTGGAATTATCACAAATTGAATTTATATCAGTTAAAGAATTGCAAATTTTGAAAAAAAACAATATTAACACTGTTTTTGATTTGCTATCCTTTTACCCAGTTAGATATATTGATTATTCAGTAACAAAGGTAAGTGAAGCTAAAATTGGCGTCAATATTACAATTGATGGGTTTTGTGATGGAAAGGTTACAGTTTATAATGCAAAAAGTAATTTAAGCATTATGTACTTCTCCATTGATTCAGAAGGTAATAAAATTAAAGTTACAATTTTTAATCGTAATTTTTTAAAAACGAAAATACATTTTGGTAAATATGTAAGACTTACTGGTAAATTTGATAAAGATTTTTCAAAATTCACTGCATCAGAAATTTCATTTGACGAAATAACTAGGGATATTAATCCTGTTTATAATTTAAAAGGACTTACTGATAAAAAAATTACGGAAATTAAAGAAAAAATCCTAAATAGAAATCTATATTCAATAAGTGATCTATTACCAGCTAGCTTATTAGAAAACAAAGATTTAATTTCATTTGATGATGCCATTAGGTTTATTAATATACCTGAAACAACACAAGAAGTAGAACTTGCAAAGAAAAGAATTAAATTTGAAGAATTATTTTTATATCAATTAAAAATAAAGTATATGCTTTATATTAGGAAAAATTATACTGAAGGTATTGCCATTAACTATGATAAAGAAAAAGTACAAGCTTTTATTGATAAACTTCCTTTTAAATTAACACCCGATCAAGATAAATCACTAAATGATATTTTAGTTGATATATCATCAAATTATAAGATGAATCGTTTATTACAAGGAGAAGTTGGCAGTGGGAAGACAATTATTGCTGCAATTGCCCTATATGCTGTAGTTAGTGCTTCTTACCAAGGGGCGATAATGGTTCCAACAGAAGTGCTTGCTAATCAACACTATCAATCATTTACTGATATTTTTAAAAATGAATCAATTAAAGTTGCAATACTTACATCATCTACTCCTCAAAAGGATAGAAAGATTATTTTAAATGATTTAGAAAATGGTAATATTGATATAATTATTGGAACTCATTCTTTATTTCAAAAAGATGTTAACTTTAAGAAATTAGGTTTAGTTGTAACTGATGAAGAACATCGTTTTGGTGTTCGTCAAAGAGTATCTTTAGTTGGTAAAGGTTATTTAATTGATCATCTAAAGATGAGCGCTACCCCAATCCCAAGAACTCTAGCAATTAGTATTTTAGGGGATTCCGATATTTCTTTTATAAAAACGATGCCGGGTAGTAAAAAAGAAGTAATTACCAAATACATTGATTATTCTTTACGTCATCAAGTATTCACTCACATTGAAGACGAAATAAAAAGAGGTAGACAAGTTTATATCATTACACCAATGGTTGAAGAATCAGATATGATGGATTTGAAAAATGCCATGGATGTATATGATAATACTTCTAGATATTATAAAGATATTGCACGTGTTGGATTAGTACATGGAAGATTATCAAGTAATGAAAAATTTGAAGTCATGAAGAAATTTGAAAATAACGAAATTCAAATTTTAGTAGCTACTAGTGTCATTGAGGTTGGAGTAAATGTTGTTAATGCAACAACTATTGTCATCCTTGATGCTGAAAGATTTGGAATTGCCCAACTTCACCAAATGCGTGGACGAGTTAGAAGGGGTAATAATCAATCATATTGTTTCTTGATTAGTAAAGCTGAAAATGAAGCAGCAATAAATAGATTAAAACTTGTTGAATCAACTAGTGATGGTTTTGTGCTTGCTGAAGAAGATTTACGTACAAGAGGCGCTGGTGATATATTTGGTGAAAGACAATCTGGTAATATTGATTTCAAAATAGCTGATTTAATTCAAGATATAGATATATTAGAAGAAGCAAATCAAATAGTTTGTGATATAATAGAGTCAAATGAATTATTTGTTAATCCAGAGTATAAAGGATTATTAGATATAGTAGATAATAATTACAAAAATACGAAGGAGAACTTAGAATAGGAGTTAAG
Organism: Bacillota bacterium; assembly: GCA_023410025.1. Classification (GTDB taxonomy): domain Bacteria; phylum Bacillota_I; class Bacilli_A; order ML615J-28; family CAG-698; genus JAEYQM01. The sequence goes on along the minus strand of JAEYQM010000002.1, from coordinate 45,639 downwards.
ATATGATAAAATTAGCAATTGATGTAATGGGTGGAGATTTTGCACCTGAAGAAATTGTGAAGGGTGTTAACATTGCAATTAAAGAATTTCATGACGTTGAACTTACACTATTCGGTGATGAAGTAGAAATTAAAAAGTATCTAACCGTAAATGAACGCATTACTATTGTTCATGCTCCAAAAAAATTAGATATGGGAGAAAAAGATCCAGTCTCAACAATCCGTAAGAATAAAGATTTATCAATGGTACAAGCTTTCGCTCATGTTCATGATAAATTATCTGATGGGGTTGTAACCGCAGGGCCTACACAATGTGCAATAGTTGCTGCTCATTTGGTTGTAAAAAGACTCCCAGGTATGAAACGTGTAGCTTTATGTCCATTGCTTCCATTTTTTGCGGGTAAGAACCGACTACTTCTTGATGTTGGAGCAAATACAGAAATTAAAGCTGAGCATATTGTCCAACATGCACAGTTTGCATCAGTTTACCTAGCTAACACTAAGGGAATTGAAAGACCAGTTGTCGGACTTTTAAACATTGGAACTGAACCTGGTAAGGGTCGTGATTTAGAAAAAGAAGTATATGATTTATTATCTAATGATGAAAATATTAATTTTTTTGGAAATGTTGAACCTAAAGAAATTCTAACAACAGAATGTGATATTCTAGTAACTGATGGTTTTTCAGGAAACTTAGTTATGAAAACTATTGAAGGAACAGCTAAAGCATTAGGACAAGCCTTAAAAGAAGAAATTAAATCTAACTTCTTTGGTTACATAGGGGCTTTATTTATGAAGAAAAATTTAAAAAACTTTAAAAAACGTTTAAATGCAGATGAAGTTGGTGGAGCTTTAATATTTGGTGTTGATGGTATTATTGTAAAGGCTCATGGATCAAGTAATGCCTATGCTTTCTCAAGAGCAATTATGCAAGCAAGAAATGCTGTAAAGGGTAATGTAATAAATATAATGAAAGATAATTTGAGTGCTAACAATGACGAAGAAGGAATTTAAAGAGAAATTTAGTTTAATAGCCGATAAATGGGATATTGAAGTAAAAAATTATGATTTATACTATGAAGCTTTCTCCCATTCGTCATTTGCTAATGAGAATAATTGTCGTCACTATGAAAGATTAGAATTTTTAGGTGACGCAATATTAGGATTTTTAGTTGGTGAATATCTATTTAAAACAAGAGATATCTCAGAAGGGGAAATGACGAAACTTCGAGCTAATTTTGTATGTACTAATGCTAATGCTGAATATAGTTTGAAATTAGGTTTAGATAAATGCTTAATGCTTGGAAAAGGAGCAAAAGATCAAAATGAAGACAGTCAATCTGTATTAGCGGATTTATTTGAAAGTTTCTTAGGAGCAATGTATTTAGATAATAATGTTGGATTCGTAAGAAGCTTTTTAGAAAAATTTTTATTTCCAATAATTGCAAATAAAACTGTTGATTTCTTTATTGATTATAAAAGCAGATTACAAGAATATATTCAATCTGAAAGCAGAAAAGGTGTAGTATATACATTGATTGGTGAAGAAGGACCCCCCCACAATAAAACTTTTGAAGTTGCTGTGTTACATGAAAATGTAAAACTAGGAACTGGTGTTGGTAAAACCAAAAAAGAAGCAGAACAAAATGCCGCTAAAGATGCGTTAAAAATTGTGGCGAGGTAAGTATGAATCAATATTACATGTTACTAAAAAATCATTTTATTGATTTTAATAGTTTAATTATTGAAAAATACCAAAAATTAGACTTAAGTGAAACTGAGGTAATTATTTTAATAAAATTAAATAACTTATTAAATCAAGGAAAAAAGAAGTTATTGGCAGAAGAACTTGCATCATCTATGAGTATTAGTGTTGCAACCATCAGTAAAAAACTTGTTGAACTAGTAAATAAAGGATTTATAAGTTTAAATGTTATAGATATTAATTCTGGTGAGGAATTTAATTTAGATGAAACATATAAACGATTAAGTTATTTATTAGAAAATGATGAAACAAATATAAAATTATTACAAAAAGATAATGAACTACAAGAACTTGTAAAATTCATTGAAAGTGAATTTGGAAAGATATTAAAACCAATTGATCTAGAAGTTATAAGTCATTGGATAAATGTAGATAAATTCAGTGTTGATAAAATAAAAGAAGCTGTATATGAAGTTGTTCGTTTGAAAAAGATAAATGTAAAATATGTTGATGTTATATTAAATAATAAGAAGGAATTAAAACCTGCACCAACTTCAAACTTACAGGAGTTATTTAATAATGTCTACAAAAAAAGCTAGTATTGTCTTTGAAAAATTGCATGAGGTATTTCCTGATGCAAAATGCGAACTAGACTATACTAACATTTATGAATTAACAGTTGCTGTTATTTTATCTGCACAAACTACCGATAAAAGAGTCAATATTGTTACAAAGGATTTATTTCTAATATATCCTGATGTGTATTCCCTTGCTAGTGCAGACCCCAAAGAAGTAAGTCGAATAATTGCATCTTTAGGTCTATATAAAAACAAGACTGAACATATCACATCTATGGCAAAAAAGGTAGTTAGTGAATTTAATGGAATAATACCCAATGATTTTGAAAAACTAGTTAGTTTACCAGGAGTAGGTAGAAAAACAGCTAATGTGGTCTTATCAGAAGGTTTTAAGATTCCAGCAATTGCTGTTGATACCCATGTCTCTAGGGTATCACAGAGAATTGGCTTAAGTAGTAATACTGATCCATATCTAATTGAAATGGATTTAAATAAACAGTTTGATAAAGATAAATGGCATTTAACCCATCACTTACTTATTATGTGTGGTCGTTACATCTGTATTGCAAGAAATCCATTATGCGATAAATGTCCATTAACTAATATTTGTAATTACTATAATGCGACAAAAACCACCACTGATAAGTGATAAACTTAAAAGGGTGGTTTTTTATGAAAGTAAAGATGTTTGATGAATCTCATGAAAAAGATTTAGAAGAATCAATCAATAAATTTTTAAAGAATATTGAAAAAGTAATTGATATTAAATATCAAGTAGCTATCATGTATGAAGGTAAAGAACAAATATATTGTTATACTGCAATGATTATTTATGAGTAGTAATCTTATCTTTAATTAAATCTAAATTACCATCAATATAAACACTTTTTTGATTTGTATAATGAACAAATGATCCTTTCATTCCTTTAACCTTCTTCACAAATTTAATTTGTGTGTAATCAACATTCCCCCTACCCTCTAATTTAGAATAGTGGGCAGCTAATGTTGCTGCAATAAATATTGCTTCATCGGTTAGATTTCCTTTAAATAATACATGACTTCCAGGATAATTTAAAACATGGAAGAAGTAATCATCCTTATTTCCTAAAGTGAAGGTAATAAATTCATTTTGGTTATTATTTTTACCTACATGGTAGATATTCCCATAATTATCAATATATTTTAAAATATTAGGTTTTTGTTTTCTAACCTTTTCTTTAGAAATTCCAACTTCAGTTAATATTTCTTGTAAGTCATTGTTTGTTGAGATGTCGGCTTGAATTGATAAAGTCTCATAATACTTAATATCATTGGTTGTTTGTTCAATAGCTGTTTTTAAACTTTCAATTGTTCGCTTTGCTTTTTTGAATTTATTAAAATAATAAGTTACATTATCATTAGGCTTTATTTTTGTATTTAATTTAATAACAATATTCTCATTGTTATAAAAATTGAAACATTCAATTTCCTCTTGATAGGGTTTTACCCTATGAATATTGGCTGCTAAGATATTAGCAATTTCTTCAAGTCCTAAATTATCATAAGCAATCTTTAGTTCATCATTTTGTTTAGATAACTTATTATTTAATTTATTAAGTTCTTTATTAATTAAATTAGTTATTTTCTTTTGATCATTATTTTTAATTTTTTCATTTTTCACATGAATAAAATAATAATCAAGTAATTCAGAAAGATTAGTAAAGTGCTCTTTATCACAGTTTAGATAATTTAAGTCAAATGCATAAAATAAAACTTTATTATCTAATTTAAATAGGGTTGGATTAATTTTTCTGTTTATAACTTTATTTAATGAACCAACAAATTGGATTTCCTTAAATAGTATAGGGCTTATACCTTGAAAAATATTTTCCGATATGTTAGAATTTAAATTAGAATAGGGATTAATCTTGTCCTGTTTTAAAAATTCATATTTTACTTTGGGTTGAATAATTCTTTCATCACTTAGATAACTTTTCTTAATAGCTTCAAGAATTATATAATTTTCGTCAGTAATTATTAGGTTTGCTTGTCTACCAATGAATTCTAAAATAAATTTATAGTCCTTTTGGTAGCCTAAATCATCTCTACTTTGTATTTCTATAATAGCAACACGATCATTATCTTGTTGGTAAATTTTAGAAATAATCCCACTTTCGATTTTCTTTTTAAGAAAATTAGTTAATGGTGTTTGATTATTTATGAAATCTTGATTTGTGAGACGCATATGAGGGTTTTCAGGATTAAATGATAATAATAATTTATCCTTACTTTGCATTACAAAACAAAGTTCATTTTCACTTATTGTAAATATTTTATTTATACGATTTCTTTCTAATTTTGGTTTTAATTCACCAATTAAAAAGTGTAAGAAAGTTCCATCAAAAGACATTTTATCACCTACTTTTATTTTACCATATTATGAAAGTTTTTTCAAAATAATCTTTTATTTATTAATTTTATGTAGTATAATATTATTAATATGAGGTAGTTTATGAAGTTGGACAATAGAGGTTTATTAATAGTTTTATCGGGACCATCTGGGGTTGGCAAAGGAACTGTTAGAAGTGCATTGTTTGATATGACAGGGCATGACCTAGTATACTCAGTATCAATGACAACAAGAACTCCACGTGAAGGTGAAGTTGATGGTCGCGAATATTTCTTTGTAACACGAGAAGAGTTCCAAAAGCGTATCAACGAAAATAAATTTCTAGAATATGCTGAATTTGTTAATAATTATTATGGAACTCCACTGGACAAGGTTGAAGAACAACTTGCGTCTGGAAAAGAAGTAGTCCTTGAAATTGAAGTTCAAGGTGCTCTTCAAGTAAGAAAAAAAATGAAAGATGCAGTATTTGTTTTTATTGCTCCACCTACAATGGAAGATTTACTTAAGAGATTAAAGACAAGGGGAACTGAGTCGGAAGAACTCGTAAAATCAAGAACGGAAAAAGCACATAAAGAATTAGAACTTGCATATTTATATGATTATATAGTTGTTAATGACACTGTTGAAAATGCTGCTGATAAAATTATGGCAATAATTAGAGCAGAACATGCAAAGACAGAAAGAACAATTACAACATATCAAAAGATGATTGGAATATCAAAATAAATTGAAAGGGGAACCTATATAAGGTTTGTAAATACTATGATTAGTAAAGAAAAAGACGGGATGAGATATCCAGCAATTGATCAATTAGTTTCAAAAACTAATTCGAAATATAAACTTGTGATTGGTGCTGCGATTAGAGCTAGAGAAATCGAAAAAGGAGATCCAATCCTAATTCAAAATCCCAAAAGTAAAAAATCAATAGGGATTGCTCTTGAAGAAATTTACGAGAATAAAATTGAAATAAAGTAATCCTATCAATAACCGATAGGGTTTTTTTAAAATAAAGGAGGTGTAACCAATGATTGCTAAAGTTGTAGTAAGTATTAATAATAGTAATTTAGGGGATTATTATGAATATGTAATTCCTAAATATTTAGAAGAGTATATTTTTATTGGTAGCAGAGTTTTAGTATCATTTGGTTATCAAGACATCCTAGGTTATGTTACTGAAATTAATGAAACAAGTGAATTTGTTGGAAATTTAAAAGAAATAAAAGATGTCTGTGATTATGAAAAAGAATTAACAAATGAACAAGTTAGTCTTGCTAAGACTTTAAGTGAAGAATTAAATATTTCCCCAATTTCTAGTTTTGAATTAATGATGCCAAACTTTTTAAAGGAAAAAAGAAGAAAGTATTTATATGTTAATAATTACAATGAATTAAACCCCGATTTAGCATTACTATTTAATGGAAAATCAAGAGTGTTAATTGATAAGAATATTCTAGAATATAATAATTTAATTAAAAAAGAAATTACTAAAGGTAATATTCAAATTGAATATGATTTTTCAACTTACGGTCGTCATAAAAAAATTAGACATTATTATGTAATAAATGATTTTATTCAAAAATCAAATATTAGAAATCAAATTATTGAATTAATAAAACGAGGTAAAAATAAAGAATCAGAAATTAGATCAATAACTGGTTGTAGTAAAGATATACTTAATAAACTGGTTAAAGAAAAAGTAATTGGTTTTAAAGAAGAAATTGTAATTGAAAAATTAGAAAATAAAGTCAGTTTATTAAATAATCCTACTTATACAATTGATCAAGAAAATTTATTAGCCATGTATCATGAAACAAGCAACAAACCATTTTTATTATATTCCAATGATAATCAATTTTGTGGTTCTTTTTATTTAGATGTAATTATTAAAAATATTAAGAATAACAAACATACTGTATTTTTTGCGCCTAATATTATGGTTGCTGAAGAGTATGCTTTATTCTTTGAAAGTAAATTAAAAGATGCCAGTATATTAACATATCATAGTAAAAACACTAAAAATGATAATTACGATGTTTATATGAATATAAAAAATAATAACTATCACGTTCTAGTAACTACCAGTTTAGGATTATTCTTGCCATATGATAATATTGGTACATTTGTTGTAATTGAAGAAGATAGTAATTTATATATAAATGAAACATATCCTAATTATGATTTAAGAAATATTGTAAAGATTAGAAGCAATAATTTAGGTGCAAAATTAATTTATTCATCTAGCACACCTTCAATCAACTTATTCTATCAAACAAGAATTAATAAGATTAGACTTCTTGAATATAAGAAGAATATTCATAATGAATATCATATTGTTGATATGAAGAAAGAAATTGTTGAAGGAAATAATTTAGTTGTTTCTAAAGTTTTAATGGATAATATAAGAGAAGCAATAAATGAAAAGAAAATTTCAATGCTAGTCATAAATAATAAGGCTTATGCTACCCAGATTAAATGTCGTCAGTGTGGTGAAGTTAAGAAATGTCCTAAATGTAACATTCCTCTTACATATCATAAAAATAAAGATCAAGCTAAATGTAGTTATTGTGACTATAAAACATCTGACTATAAAAGTTGTAAATGTGGTTCAACAAATATCCTATCGCTAGGATTTGGTCTCGAACAAGTTTACCAAAAGATATCCTTTGCATTTCCTAATGCTAGGGTAAAACAAATTGATAGTGATAATTTAAAGGATGCCAGTGATTATCAAGAAATCATTAGTTTAATTGAAGAAAATGAAGTTGACATTATTCTAGGTACCAACTTTTTGACAAACTCCTTTAAATATGATAATATAAAGGTAGTGGGATTATTATATGTTGATTCACTACTCAATTTAAATGATCATAGAGCTAGTGAGTATACATTTGACTTAATAGCAAAATGTAGTAATAAAAAAGTATTAATTGTCCAAACATATTATAAAGATCATTACGCGATAATTGATGGTGTAAATAATAATTATGAAGATTTTTATGAAAAAGAAATATTATTAAGAGAAAAATTAAATTACGAACCATTTTATGAAATAAATAAATTATTGGTAACTGGTCCATATGATCAAATATATCATTTTGCCAATTACTTTAAAGTAGCAACAAAATATGTCTTTAGTGATAATGTCTTAGGTCCAACTTATGACTATCAAACTAAGGGTGTAAAATTAATAATAAAACATAATGATTATAAAAAGTTTATTAAGATTCTAAACGATGCGACTAGTCGATTTAGTGATAAAAATATATTAGTTAATTACGAGAGATATCCGAAAGGTATGTGATACTATTGAGAATAGTTTTTATGGGAACGCCGGAATTTGGTGCTAAGGTACTTGAATCATTACTGACAAAACATGAAGTGGTTTTAGTAATTACTCAACCCGACAAGTTCGTTGGAAGAAAAAGAGAAATTGTTTTTAGTCCGGTTAAGAAATTAGCTTTAGAAAAGGGTCTTGATATCCTTCAACCTATTAAAATTAAAGACTGTGAAGATGAAGTCCTAAAATATGATTTTGATATTATTGTTACTGCTGCCTTCGGTCAGTTTGTTGGAAGCAGATTACTTAACCATCCAAAATATAAAGCTGTAAATGTTCATGGTTCATTGCTTCCTAAATATAGAGGTGGTGCTCCAATTCAAAGAGCAATAATGAATGGGGAAAAAGAAACCGGAATTACAATCATGTATATGGCTAAAAAGATGGATGCCGGTGATATGCTAAGTAGACAAATAGTTCCTATTGATGATAGTGATAATTCTGATTCACTATTTCAAAAGTTAGCAGTTGTTGGTAGCCAAATGATTCTAAAAACTTTAGATGATATTGAAAATGGAAATATTAATCCAGTAAAACAAAATGAAGAAGAAGCAACATATGCTTATAACCTAACAAAGGAAGACGAGTTAATTGATTTTAATGAAGATTCTTTATCAATCTTTAATAAAATTAGAGGACTATCTACTAATCCTGGTGCTTACTTTGTTATTGAAAACGAAGTATATAAGGTTTATAGTAGTAAGTTAAGTAATTTGAAACATAATACTGAAGCAGGTATAATCGTAGATGTAGGAAAAAATGAATTTAGTATTGCTTGTAAAGATGGTAGTACAATAACATTCGATGAGATTAAACCAGAAGGAAAGAAACTTATGAAAGTAAGCGAATTTCTTAATGGACGTGGTAAAAATATAATAACCAAAAATAGGAGGGTTTTATGACACCAAAAGTATTCTTCTCAAGAGAAGAAATGTTTAAATTAAATAAGGAACGTTTAGCTGAACGTGGAGTTTCAATTGAATCAATTGCTGAAATTGCGTATAGACAACAATACCGTTATAACAAAAACATTAGTATGAAAACTGCAATTGAATCTGTAGAAAAGATTTTATCATACCGTGATATTTTCCATCTTGTTCAACTTGGAATTGAAATTGATCGTTTAACTGAACAAGGTATGTTTAGATCACCAATACAAGAAATTATGCGTGCTGATTTAGGTATGTTTGGTGTTGATGAAGTATTTGGTTTATCAATTGCTGGAAACTTCGGAGTGGTTGGTCAAACTAATTTTGGAGATATCGATGTAAATAAACCTGGAATTGTTGAAAAATTAAATGCTGATGGTAAAGGGGAAAAATGTCATACATTCTTAGATGACATTGTAGGTGCTATTGCTGCAGCAGCATCAACTCGTGTTGCACAAATTGTTAGTGAAGAAGAAGCGCATAAAGATCTTGTTTTTAAAAACATGTCGTTAGATTTATAAGGGAGGATTAATCAGTAATTGATTAAATTATCTCGATGAAAGAAATATTAAATAGCGAACAAGTAATTAGAACATTAAAAAGAATAACTCATGAAATAATTGAAAGAAATCAGGATTTATCAAGTATTGTTCTTGTTGGAATATTGAGAAAAGGTTATCCAGTAGCAAAAGTTCTTCAAGAAAATTTAAAGAAATTTGCTGATATTGATGTACTATGTTTTCCGCTAGATATAAATAATCACCGTGATGATATTAAGGGAGAATTTTTAGTATCTGAAAAGGAAATAGGAAATTATTATATTGAAGGAAAAACTGTGATATTAGTTGATGATGTATTATATACAGGTAGAAGTGTTAGAGCCGCAATGGATGCTTTAATAGATTATGGAAGACCAGATAAAATTCAACTAGCTGTATTAGTTGATCGTGGTCATCGAGAACTTCCTATTAGAGCAGACTATATTGGTAAAAACATTCCAACATCAAGAGAAGAAAAAGTTATAGTTGATATAAATGACTTTAGTGTTTACATTAAAGAATCATAATATAATTTAAAAATAGCATGTTTAATTACATGCTATTTTTTATTTAAATATAATTAAATTAAATAAATATATGGTCCTGAAACTAAAAAAAGTAAAATAAATATAAATAAACATGTAAAACTTTCATCAAATATGAAAACGATTAAATAAGAAAAGATGTTTATTATTGATTTTTTTTGTGTTATAATGCTATAGGTGTAATTGTGTCAAAATAAGGAATTTTGATACAACATTCAATTCATATAAGAATAGGAGATAAAGTATGTTTATTTTCGGAAGTACTAATGCAATTTTTTCACTTTCGTGGTGGGGATTCATTTTAGGAGGAATTGGGATATTCCTACTAGGTATTACTTTCCTTGGCGAAGGTCTAAGAAAGATGGCTGGCCAAAAATTAAAAGGATTAATTGACAAATTTACCTCTACGCCAATTAAAGGTGTTTTAGTTGGTACACTAGTTACAGTATTAATTCAATCAAGTGGGGCTACAACGGCTATGGCAATTGGATTTATTAAAGCTGGACTAATGAGTTTACCTCAAGCAATTGGCGTTATTATGGGAGCAAATATCGGAACAACCGTTACAGCTTTTATAATTGGTTTAAATGTATCACAATATGCACCTTTCATTTTAGCTATTGGAGCATTTATGTTTTTATTTGGTAGAAAGCAATTCTCTCGACATTTAGGAGAGACATTATTTGGCTTTGGGGCTTTATTTTTTGGTTTAGAATTATTAGAATCATCACTATCAAGTCTTGCGGATTTACCTGGATTTATTAAGTTAATTCAAAGCTTAGAAGAAAATCCAATATTAGGAGTTTTAATTGGTACAGTTGCAACTGCAGCAATTCAATCTTCTTCAGCATTCATTGGTATTCTTCAAGGATTTGTTTCTTCTGATAGTGGATTTACAATGTTAGCAGCTTTACCAATTTTATTTGGTTCAAATATTGGTTCAACAATTACAGCTATTTTAGCTTCATTTGGTTCTTCAACATCAGCAAAGCGTGCCTCAGCAGTACATATAATCTTCAATGTCTTAGGCACTGTATTATTTATGTTATTATTAAGGCCATATGCCAGTGCCATAACCTGGATATCAGATCTCTTGCATGTTGATCCGAAGATGCAAATAGCCCTTGCTCATATTGCCTTCAACTTACTAACAACATTAATGTTACTTCCATGTGTAAATATCCTTGTGAAAATAACAACAAAGTTAATTCCTGATAATGGTAAAGAAATAAATATTACAATTGATTTACATGAATTAGAACGTGACGTTGTCTCTTTAGCCCCAACTACAGCACTAGATATTGCAAAACGTCAAATTGTAAATATGGGTAAACTTGCCATTGATGCAATAACAGCTGTAATTAATTATATAAATTCTGGTGAAACTAGTGATCATGATATGGTATTATCTTTAGAAAACTCAGTAGACCATGTATATGAAAAAATAACAGATTTTTTAAGTTCAATGCGTAAAACTGTACTAGAAGAAAAAGATGTTACCATATATTCACAATCAATTCAAGTTATGAAAGATATCGAACGTGTAAGTGATCATTGTGAGAACTTAGTAGAATATTTTGAAGAAGCTTCATCTCGTGGTGAAAAGATTAACGCAGAAGCAAAAGATGATTTAGTTCAAATGTTAGAGTTTGCAAAACAAATGGTTTCTAATGCTGTTGTTGCCTTTGAAACAAATGATGGACAACTTGCATGTGTGGTTATCAATCAAGATGATGAACTGGATGAAATGCATAAAAATGATAGGATCAAACATATAGAAAGATTTAGAGATGGATCAGCCGAACAAAGTAGGTTTATCGCTTTAGTCTTTGTTGATATAATTGCCAATATTGAAAGAATGGGAGACCATGCTGTTAATATTGCCAATTCAATCCTACATATAAACATAAATGAGTAGTATTACCTAAGAACAAAAATTAAAGTATTAGTAGACATTAAAATTGTTTACTAATACTTTTTTAACGCAAAAAAAACTACTCTGAGGGAAAGAGTAGTTTCATGTATAAAAAGAGAAGGTATATAAATTTGGTAGTATATAAAAAATATTAAATAATTGTTTGAGGGAAATATAAATTAATTAATTAGTTGCTTTATATACTACCTGGTTATATTATACACAAAGTAATAAAATTTTTCAATAAAAATGCTTTTTTTTAAAAATATTTTTTTGCCTATTCAATAAATTTATAATTTAATATAATAGTATTGATATTGAAAGGGGGATAAATGTTGAATGTACTAAGCTTTCAAAATGTTTACAAGGACTTCTGTAATAATAAAGAAAGTATACGAGTATTAGAAAATATAAACCTTGAAGTTAAACAAGGAGAAATATTTTCAATCTTAGGACCTAGCGGAAGCGGTAAGTCCACAATACTAAATCTTATATCGGGATTAATTAAACCTACAAGTGGTAATGTAGAACTAAATGGAAATGTCGGATATATGTTCCAAAGGGATCATCTTCTTAATTGGCAAACTATATATAAAAATGTCTTATTAGGTTTAAGTATTCAAAAAAATATAAATGAAAATACAATAAATAGAGTCGACAAAATGCTTAAAGATTATGGCTTATGGGAGTTTAGAAATTATTACCCAAGACAACTTAGTGGTGGTATGCGTCAAAGAGTCGCTTTAATAAGAACCCTAGCAACCAATCCTGATATATTATTACTTGATGAACCATTTGCCTCACTTGATTATCTAACCAAATTAAAGGTTTCTGAGGATGTGTTTAAGATTATTAAAAAAGAGCATAAAACAACTATTTTAGTAACCCATGACATAAGTGAAGCCATTAGTATGTCCGATAGAATAGTCGTATTAACAAGTCGTCCAGCAAGTATTAAAACAAGATTGGATATTAATTTAGGTAATTTAGACCCGGTTGAAAGAAGAAAGGTAAGTAAATTTCAAGAGTATTTTGAAAAGATTTGGGAGGGACTAAATCATGAATAACGAATGTAAAGAACTTGTAAGAAAGAAAAAAAGAGTAAGCATCATAACAATAATTTCCCAAATTGCTCTATTTGTTATGATTTTAGTTATTTGGGAATTACTCTCAAAATACGAAGTAATTAATAGTTTTATCTTTAGTCGCCCCTCATCAATCTTTAAAATTTTAAAGCAGTATATTGATGATAAAACTCTATTTGATCATATTCAAATATCTTTATTTGAAACTTGCTTAGGTGTAGTAATTGGTAGCTTTGGTGGCTTTGTTATTGCTTTTTTATTATGGTATTTTAAATGGCTAGAAAATTTATTAAAACCTTTTTTAAATGTTTTAAACGCATTACCAAAAACAGCCCTTGCACCTATAATGATAATATGGGCTGGAACTGGGGTAAAAGGAATTGTCGTTGTTGCGATTTCTATTCTTTTAATTATTACAATTCTATCATCACTAAACTACTTCTTAAGTGTTGATGAAGAAAAAATAACAATGATGAAAAGTTTTAAAGCAACAAGAATACAAATCTTTACTAAACTAGTATTTCCTAGTAACTTACCTAATCTAATGCATACAATAAAACTAAATGTTGGGATGAGTTGGATTGGCGTAATTGTTGGAGAATACATTGTTTCACGAAAAGGTATTGGCTATTTGATAATGTATGGTGGTCAAATTTTTAAACTTGATTTAGTTATGATGGGAGTAAGTGTGTTAGCAGTTCTCGCATTTCTAATGTATTATATTGTTGATTTAATTGAGAAATTATTATTAAAGGGAAGGGAATAAAATTTGAAAAAAATATTAATATTAATTTTAATACTACTAAGCTTTTCATTAGTAGGATGTCGCAAAAAAGATCCAACTAATATTGTAATTGCTGAAGTAACACATTCAATCTTTTATGCACCACAATATGTAGCTATTACAAAAGGATTCTTTGAAGAAGAAGGTTTAAAGGTAAGTTATGTAACTACTCCAGGAGCTGACAAAGTTATGGCAGCATTAATTAGTGGAGATTGTCAAATTGGATTAGCGGGAGCAGAAGCAACGATTTATGTATACAACGAAGGATTAAAAGATTATGCGGTTAATTTCGCCCAATTAACCCAAAAAGATGGAAGTTTCTTAGTTGGTAGAGAAAAAATAGATAACTTTAAGTTTTCAATGATGAAAGGCTCAGAAGTTATAGGTGGAAGAAAAGGCGGAATGCCAATTATGGTTTTAGAGTATGTATTAAAACAAAGTGGATTAGATGCTGGTTTAGATAACCCAGCAAAAGAAGTAAATATCAGATCAGATGTTGAATTTGCTGCTATTGCTGGAGCATTTGTTAGTGGTCAAGGAGATTATGTATCATTATTTGAACCAACTGCATCTTTACTTGAAAAAGCAAATAATGGTTATGTATTAACAAGTATTGGTTCATTTACTAATAACATCCCATATACAAACTATTTCACTCAAAAATCATTCTTAGATAAAAATGATGAAATAGCTCAAAAATTTACAAATGCCATTTATAAAGCACAAGAATGGGTATACTCTCACAGTGCAAGAGAAGTTGCTGAAGCATGTATTACTCATTTTAGTGACTCAACACTTGATGACTTAACTAAGGTTGTTGAAAGATATAAGTCAATTGAAGCATGGGCAAAAACCCCAATCCTAACAGAAGAAAGTTACAACCACTTTATTACAATCATGCAAAGTGCAAATGCATTAGATAAAAAACCTGAATATTCAAAAATTATTACAACTGAATATGCGAAGAAAGCTGTAAATAATTAATTATCATGAGCGTTAACAAATGTTAATGCTCTTTTTATTTACCAATATATTTATTTTTTTAGTAAAATATTATATAATATAAGTATCTAATAACAAAATAAAGATATTTTAAATAATTAAAAATTATTTTGCCAATTTTTAGTTTTACCATATTTTTCATACAAAATGAATTGTTAGTTGAATAAGGTGTAAAAATTGATTATAGGCTAAATTTAGGGCTAATTTATGGGTTTTGCTCATAAATATAAATTATTTTTGAAATATTGTTAAAGTAAATCAATTTAGGAGAGAATTATGAAAAAATACATTTTATCAATTGACCAAGGAACAACATCATCAAGAGCCATTATTTTTAATCGTAATGGAAAGATTATAACAAGTAGTCAATTGCCAATTTCAATGATTACCCCATCTAGTGGATGGGCAGAACAAGATCCATTAGAAATATGGGAATCAATTTATCAGGTTGTTAAAGAATGTTTAAATAGTCATTTAATAAAACCCAATGAAATTGCAGGAATTGGTATAACAAACCAAAGAGAAACAACAATACTATGGGATAAACATACAGGTAAACCAGTATACAATGCCATAGTATGGCAATCTCGTCAATCAAAAGAAATTTGTGATGATATTGAAAAAAAGGGTTATAGTGAGCTAATCAAACAAAAAACTGGTTTATTAATTAACCCATACTTCTCAGCAAGTAAAATAAAGTGGATTTTTGATAATGTTAAAGGGGTATATGAAAGTGCATTAAAAGGAGATATCCTTTTCGGAACGGTTGATACATATCTTGTATGGAAATTAACTAATGGATCTTCACATATAACTGACTATTCAAATGCTTCTAGAACTATGTTATATAACATCAATAGCCTTGATTGGGATCAAGAATTACTTAATATGTTTAATATTCCAATTCAAATACTCCCTAAAGTAGTCAATAGTAGTATGGTATATGATACAGCTACAAAACTAAATGACTTAATTCCTAATTTAAATTTACCAATTGCCAGTATTATTGGCGACCAACAAGCATCCCTTTTTGGTCAATGCTGTTTTGAGTCAGGAAATGTAAAAAACACATATGGAACAGGATGTTTTATGTTAATGAATACTAACGATAAGTTGGTTCATTCAAAAAATGGTCTACTTACAACCATTGCTTGGGGAATTGATGGAAAAATTGAGTATGCACTTGAAGGATCTGTATTTGTTGCTGGAAGTGCCATTCAATGGTTAAGAGATGGATTAAGAATGTTTAAAAACTCAAAAGACTGTGAAATATATTCAGAACGTATAAAAGGTTCAAATGGTGTCTACGTTGTTCCAGCATTTGTCGGTTTAGGGACACCTTATTGGGATAATGATGCAAGAGGAGCCGTATTTGGCCTAACCCAAGCAACCAAAAAAGAACATTTTATAAATGCAACAGTAGAATCAATTGCTTACCAATCAAAAGATGTTATGGAAGTAATGGTCAAAGACTCAGAAATTTTAATAACTAGCCTTGCAGTAGATGGTGGTGCAAGTGGCAATAACTACCTAATGCAATTTCAATCAGATATATTAGATTGTAAGATTTTACGACCTGAATGCTTAGAAACTACCGCCTTAGGAGCAGCCTACCTTGCCGGTCTAGCAACAAAATTATGGAAAAATAAAGATGAACTAATTAAATTACATGGAATAGAACAATTGTTCCTTCCAAAAATGTCAAAAGAAAAAAGCGAAGAATTATATAAGGGGTGGAAAAAAGCAATTGAGGCTTCAAGAATATTTAAATAAGGAGATATTCGTATGCATGATATTGTTATAATTGGTGCTGGCGTAATTGGATGTAGTATAGCCAGATTATTATCCAGTTACAAACTCGATGTAGTTGTTTTAGAAAAAGAAAATGATGTTTGTTTAAAAACAAGTGGTGCTAATAGTGCAATCTTACACTCAGGTTATGACCCACTTCCTAATACTTTAAAAGCAAAATTAAATGTTATTGGTAATAAAATGTTTGATGCTTTATGTGAGCAGTTAGATGTTGAAATTATAAGAACTGGTTCCCTTACAATATCCAGAAATGAAGAAGAAGTAAAAGTATTAGAAGTTTTAAAAAATAGAGCTAATGAAAATGGTGTAGAAGTTGAAATTATCTCAAGGGATGAGGTAATTAAACTTGTTCCTAATATTACAAAAGATGTAATTTGTGCTTTATACGCAAAAACAGCCGGAATTATTAATCCATTTGAGTTAACAATTGGCCTTATGGAAAATGCCATGGATAATGGAGTTAAACTCAAACTAAATTCTGAAGTAATTGCGATAAAAAAAGAAGATTACTTTACAGTAATTACCAAAAAAGAGGAAATTAAGGCAAAAATTGTTATTAACTGTGCTGGTCTACATAGTGATGAAGTAAACTCAATGGTAAATGATCCGTATTTTAAGATTAGACCAAGACGTGGTGAATACATGGTCTTAGATCATTTTGATAAAAACTTCTTAAAATATGTTATATTTACCCCACCTACAAGTGCAGGAAAAGGCGTATTAGTTACTCCAACTACAGCTTATAACTATTTAATAGGTCCATCAAGTAATTTTGTTGATGACAAAGATGACGTAAGAATTACAAATTCTGGAATTAATGAAGTAAAAGAAAAAGCAAACAAAATAATTGAAAACATTAATTATAAACATATGATAAAACAATTTTCTGGAAATAGAGCTGTAAGCGATAATGAAGATTTTATTATTGAAGAAGCAAGTCCCAATTTTATAAATGTTGCAGGTATCCAGTCTCCAGGACTAGTAGCATCACCTGCAATAGCTTTGGAAGTTCTAAAAATTCTTGAAAATCGAATTGATTTAGTAAAAAATGTTAATTTTAACCCTATAAGAAGAAAACAAGTTAGATTTAATCGTTTAAGTGATGAAGAAAAAGAAAAATTAATTAAAGAAAACAGTATGTATGGCAACATTATATGTAGATGCGAAAAGGTTACTGAAGCTGAAATTAGAGATGCTATTAAAAGAAATTGTGGTGCAACCACAGTTAAAGGCGTAAAAAGAAGAGTTAGAGCTGGTTTTGGAAGATGCCAAGGTTCATTTTGTCAACCAAGGGTTATAAAAATTTTAAGTGAAGAACTAAACATACCCGAAGTTGATGTATTAGATGGAGGAAATAACTCAAAATTTCTCTCTAAAGTAGGTATTGATTATGAATCATTATGATTTAGTAATAATTGGTGGAGGTAGTGGTGGATTAAGTAGTGCCATTAGTGCACATGAAGAGGGTATTAAATCAATCCTAATTTTAGAAAAAGATGAATATTTAGGAGGAATCCTAAACCAATGTATTCACAATGGCTTTGGTATAAAGATATTTAATGAAGAACTAACTGGTCCAGAATATGCATATAATCTTATTAAAATGGTTAATGATCGCAATATTTCCTATAAAACAAACACAATGGTAACTAATATTACTAAAGATAAGGTAATTACTTACATTAATAATATTGATGGCCTACAAAAAATAAAGGCTAAGGCAATAATTTCATCAACTGGTTGTTATGAAAGAACAAAAGAGGCAATAAATATACCGGGAACTAGACCAACAGGAGTATTCACAGCTGGTCTTGCTCAAAAATATGTCAATATGGAAGGGTATTTAACGGGTAAAAGGATATTTATCCTTGGAAGTGGTGATATAGGTTTAATTATGGCTAGACGTATGACTTTAGAGGGTGCTAAAGTGTTAGGGGTTGCGGAAATAATGCCATATTCTAATGGATTAAATAGAAATATTGTCCAATGTTTGAATGATTTTAATATTCCATTATACTTATCCCATACTGTAAAAGAGATAATTGGTGAAGAAAAATTAGAAAAAGTGATAATTTCTAAAGTTGATGAAAATTTAAAATTCATTGAAGGTAGTGAGTTTTTAGTTGATTGTGATTGTCTTCTATTATCAGTTGGTTTAATTCCATCAAATAACCTATTAGAAGAAATGGGTGTATTAATGGATGAGGTAACTAAAGGACCAGTTGTAAATTCAGATTTACAAACTAGTGTTAATGGAATCTTTTCTTGTGGGAATAGCTTACATGTTCATGATTTAGTTGATAATGTAACTTTAGAGGGTAGAAAAGCAGGAATTAGTGCTGCAAATTATATAAAAGGGCTTCTTAAAGAAGAACAATTAATCAATCTACATCATGATAAACTAATTGGATATTTAATTCCCCAAAAAATCAAGTTAAATGAAAATGTTGAAGTATTCTTTAGAGTAAAAAAACCTCTAAAAGATGTTTATTTATATGTTAAACAAAAAAATGAAATTATAAAAAAGATAAAAAAGCCATATTTATTACCAAGTTTAATGGAAAGCATCAAATTAAATATAAATAATCCAGAGGAAATAGAAATAGGTGTTATGTATGACTGAACTTGTTTGTATTGTCTGTCCACGAGGCTGTATGCTTAAAGTTGATGGTGAAAATGTAAGTAATAATATGTGTAATAGAGGGGTAAAATATGCTTTAGAAGAATTAAATAATCCTAAGCGTATAATTACATCATCAATTGAAGTCAAAAATGGAAATATGAAAATGGTAAGCGTAAAAACAAATAAATATGTACCAAAAAACCAAATTTATGATATAATTAAAGAAATTAGAAAAATTAGTCTTGAAGCTCCCATAGAATTTCATCAAGTTATAATCAAAGACTGTTTAGGAATTACTGATATAATTGCGACAAGAAGTGTTGAAAGGAAAAAATAATATGAATATATGGCATGATATAGAAGAAAAAAGAATTAATAGAGATAATTTTATTGCTTGTATTGAAATATCTAAAGGAAGTAAAATGAAATATGAATTAGATAAAACAACAGGTAGATTAATATTAGACCGTGTTTTATATACTTCCACTCATTACCCAGCCAATTATGGGTTTATTCCAAGAACATATGCTGATGATAATGACCCACTAGATGTTTTAGTGTTATGTAATGAAGTAATTGATCCACTATGTTTAGTTAAATGTTATCCAATCGGGGTAATCAAAATGATTGATTCTGATGAAATTGATGAAAAAATTATTGCCATTTGTGAAGGTGACCCTTCTATGAATTGCTATAAGGATATAAAAGACCTTCCAGCTCATGTTTTTGATGAAATTTCTCATTTCTTTACAGTTTATAAAGAACTTGAAAACAAAAAAACATCTGTTACCGAAATATTAGGAAGAGAAGATGCTATGAGAATAATTGATGATTGTATTCTAAAATATAAACACAAATTCTTAAGAAAAATATTAAACATGCATGAATAATATCATGCATGTTTTATTCATAAATAGACCTTATTTATAATAATTATTTAATAGAGGGGTATTTATGAAAAAACTGTTAATAATTTTAATTATATTTGCTTTTTTTGGTTTTTTTAATTTTTCAGTAACAGCTCAAGCAGAACTTGCACCAAATAGTAAAAGTGCAATTCTTATTGAGGCAACTACTGAAAGGATAATTTATGAAAAAAATGCTTTTGAACAACTTCCAATGGCTTCAATGACTAAAATAATGACAATGATTTTAGTAATGGAAGCTCTTGATATTGGAAAAATTAAATTTGAAGATATGGTTGCAACACCTGAGGCTGCTAGTGAACTTGGTGGATCTCAAATATTTCTAGAAGTAAATGAGGAAATGAGTGTTCATGATTTATTAAAATCAGTAGCTATTGCCTCTGCAAATGATGCCGCCATGAGTTTAGGTGTATATGTTGGCGGAAGTGTTGATGCATTTGTTGGGATGATGAATCAAAAAGCTAAAGACTTAAATCTAAAAAACACTAATTTCGTAAATGCCTATGGATTTGATGATCCAAACCACTACTCATGTAGTTATGATATGGCAATAATGTCAGCTCATCTAATCAATAAATATCCAAAAATACTATCATATACATCACGATATGAAGATTATGTCCGTGAAAACATTCCAACAAAGAAATTCTGGTTAGTTAACACAAATAAACTTGTAAAGTTTATGAACGGAGTTGATGGTTTAAAGACAGGTTGGACAGAAGGAGCAAAATACTGCCTTTCATCGACAATTAATAAAAATAACACTAGATTTATTGCTGTTGTCATGGGTTGTGAAAATCCTGATAAAAGAACTCAAGATACAGTAAATCTATTAAACTATGCAACAAGTAATTATGAAACCCATAAATATTTATCAAAAGATGAATTAATCATGAATTATGAAGATGTACTAACAAAACCAAATAAATTTAAAATAGTAGCTAGTGAAGATGTTAATATTTTAAAGGCTAAGGGTAAACCAATTGGTAAAATAGAAAAGAAAGTTATCCTTAATAATGAAAATTTAGGAAAACATGATGAAGTAGTTGGAAAACTTGAAGTTTATTATGATGGTATGATTTATAAAACAATTGATTTAAAAATCTATGAAGATGTAAAGAAAGCCTCATTTTTTGATGTGTTCTTTGAGGTGTTAAAAGAAATATTCTTAAATAGCTAAACCATTGAGTTTTCAATGGTTTTTATATATTTATAAAATATAATGATTTTATCTTGTTTTTTTCAATTTGTGACATTTTTTTCATCTTTTATCGAATAAAATAAATAGTATATTTTGTAGAGTGATTGCATATCATAAATGTGTTTTGATAAAATATATACTATGTAAAGGGGGAAGAATGATGGCACTAAAAGTTGAAATGTTTATCAAAAAAAACACTTTGTTCTTACGTTTAACGGGAGAACTAGATCAACACAATGTTGAAAGTATTAAGGTGAGAGTAGCAGAACTTATTGATAAATATTCAATTAAGTATTTAGTTTTAAACTTTAAAAAGTTAAATTTCATGGATAGTAGTGGAATTGGCTTTATTATTGGTAGGTATAATCGATTAAAACAGGTTAGTGGTGAAATAATTTTATGTTCAATGAATGAAAATATTAAAAGAATTGTCATGTTAAGTGGAATTCACAAAATTTGTACAATTAAATCCGATGAGGATGAAGTAAATAAATATATAGGGGTGGCATAGTGAATAATCTTTTTAGAATGGAATTTAGTGCAAATCTACGAAATGTTAGCTTTGCAAGAACAACAGTAGCAACATTTTTGTTTGATCTTGATTTAACATTAAATGTTATTAATGAAATCAAAACAATTGTAAGTGAGGCTGTTACAAATGCAATATACCATGGTTATGAATGTGATGATTCACAACTTGTTGGTTTAATTGTTACTTATGAGGATAATTTATTAACAATAGTTGTTAAGGATACAGGAAAAGGTATACCTGATATTGAAAAAGCTAAAGAACCTCTTTTCTCAACAAAGAAAAATGAAGAAAGAGCGGGATTAGGTTTTACAATTATGGAAATCTTTTCTGATGAGTTAGAAGTAAAATCAGCTATAAATGAAGGGACGACGGTAATTTGCAAGAAGAGACTAGAGATTTAAGCCTATTCTATGATAATATAAATTTAGTATTTGCTCTTGCTAAAAGGATGAATGTTGGTAATTATGAGCAAGAAGATTTAATCCAAGCAGGTTTAATGGGTTTAAATAATTCCATTAAGAACTATGATAGTTCTAAGGGCAAGTTTTCAACATATGCAAGTTTTTATATAATTAGTGAAATAAAAAAAGAAATCAAAAATAATCGTTTAATTAAGTTAAATAATGAAATGTATAGAATTATAAAACGATTAAAAAATATTAATCTAAATAAAACAATTGATGAAATTAGTAATGAAACTGGTTATTCAAAAGAATTAATTATAAACTGTCTTAATTTTAAAGATCGAATTTTATCATTAAATAGTTATACTGAGGATACTGAATTTATTGAATTAATAGAGGATAAGAAAAATACTTTTAATTTTGATATAATTAATAACTTAGATAAAGTAAGCCGTGAAATAATATTACTTAAATATTATAAAGGTTATAGTCAAGATAAAATTGCTAGAATTTTAAAAGTATCACAATCAAAAATATCAAGAATTGAAAAAATAGCTTTTAAGAACATTAGAAATTCCCGTTAGGGAATTTTTTTGTATAAATTAGGTAATAAATTTAATAATAATGTTGGTGATATAATGAATTCAAAAATAGAAAAAGTTAAAAAAGAGACTGAACCTAAAAGAAAAATTTTAAAAAATATGGTTAATGCGTTTGTAAGTGGTGGAACTATATGTTTAATTGCGCAAATCTTAATTGAAATGTTTAAAAGTTTTTTTGATTTAGATCAAATAATGGCAAATAACTTAAGTGCAGCCATTATGGTATTTTTAGGAGCATTACTTACAGGAATTGGAATTTATGATAGAATCGGTCAATTTGCTGGAGCTGGTTCAATTATTCCAATTACAGGATTTGCTAATTCAATGACAAGTAGTGCCCTTGAATCAAAAAGTGAAGGTGTTATTTTAGGAATAATTACAAATACTTTTAAACTTGCAGGCTCGGTAATTGTCGTTGGTGTTGTAAGTAGTTATGTTATTGGCACAATTTTATATATTATTAGGGGTTTATCATGAGTAAAATTGGAGAAAAAAGTCTAACATTTAATAATGTATATATACATGAATCTGGAGTAGTTGTTGGACCTAAAGAATATGATGGTCCATTAAAGGATTTATTTGATAATCATTATGATGATTTACGCTGTGGACAAAAGTCTTGGGAACAAGCTGAGATTTTAATGTATAAAAATGCTTTTAACGTTTGTTTAAATAAAAATAACTTAAGTATTAATGATGTTGATTGTGTTATAAGTGGAGACTTAAACAATCAAATTATTATTGGTAATTATGCAATGAGGGATTATGATATTCCTTATTTAGGTGTATTTAATGCTTGTTCATCAAGTATTGAAGGATTAATTGTTGGTGGAAACTTCATTGATTCCGGAAATTTTAATAATATAATTGTTGCAATATCAAGTCATAATGCCACAGCTGAAAGACAATATCGTTATCCTACTGAGTATGGTGGACAAAAACCAGAATCTCTTACATGTACAGTAACGGCAGCAACTTCTATATTAATAAATAATATTCCATCAAAAGTAAAAATTACAAAAGCAACTGTAGGGAGGGTATTTGATGCAAAGATTAATGATGCCCTAGATATGGGTAGAGTTATGGCTCCTGCAGCTTTTGATACAATTTATCAACATTTTAAAGACTTTAAAGTAGACCCAGAAGAATATGATCTAATCATAACTGGGGATTTAAGTTATTATGGATCTGATATGGTGAAAAAAATATTTAATGAATATAATATTGATATTAGTGCCAAACATAATGATGGTGGGCTTATAATATTTGATCGTGAAAGACAAAACGTCTTTAGTGGTGGTAGTGGTTGTGGTTGTCTTCCTTCAGTACTATATACTGATGTAGTTAGTAGATTATTAAGCGGTGAATACAAAAAAGTATTGGCTGTTGGTACTGGTGCCTTACTTAACCCAATAATTTTAGCACAAAAAGAAACAATTCCAGCTATTGCTCATGCAATTGTTTTAGAAAGGGTGGAATAATGATATTTATTTATGCCTTTTTAGTCGGAGGATTACTTTGTGCAATTGGTCAGTTTTTAATGGATAAATTCAAGTTAATGCCAGTTCATATCACAAGTTTATTTGTTTTTATGGGGGCACTACTTGAAGTTGGAAAAATTTATGATAAATTAATTAAATTTGCAGGTGCTGGTGCGAGTATACCAATTTCTTCATTTGGCCATGCTCTAATAAATTCTGCTTTAGAAGAAGCAAATAGGGTAGGTTATATTGGCCTTGCAACCGGCATGTTTGATACAACGGCTAATGGAATTACAGCAGCAATTGTTTTTTCATTCTTCATTGCCTTAATTTTTAAACCAAAAGGTTAGTATGCTAAGTACAAATCTTAAAGAAAATATAAAACATATTAATAATATGTTAGGTGTAGGATACTCATATGATGTATCCTTTAGAAAGTTTAAGATATATGATAAGGAAGTTTATTTATATTTTCTTGAAGGGTTAGTAAATAATGAAGATATTAATTCTATAAATGAAGTATTACTAAAGCTTCCTCAAGTTGAAAAAAAGGAAGATTATTTCCAAATTATTTGTAATAACATAATTCATAAGGATATTACAATAATTGATGATTATCAAAAAATTTATGATTCGGTTTTAAGTGGATGTATTGTTTTTGTAATTGAAGATAGTATTAAGGCAATATCAATTCAAACAAGAAATTTTCCAACAAGATCAATTAGTGAACCTGATACTGAAAAAGTAATTAGAGGTAGCCATGATGGATTTGTTGAGAGTTTAAATGTAAATATTGCTTTAGTTAGAAGAAGAATAAAAGATGGAAAACTAAGAAACAAAATGATTGAAATTGGAGTTAATTCAAAAACTTTTGTCTGTTTATCTTATATTGAGGGTATTTGTGATCAAAAACTAGTCGATGATGTATATGAAAAATTAAATAAAATTAAAGTTAGTCACTTAATAATGACTGATAAAGCTTTAGAAGAATTACTAATTAAACAAAAATTTAATCCCTATCCTCTAGTAAGATATACAGAAAGAGCTGATATTGTCAGTGTCCATTTATATAAAGGATACTTTGCAATATTTGTTGATACATCACCTTCAGTAATTTTAGCCCCTGCTACTTTTTTTGATCATTTACAACACGCAGAAGAATATAGACAAACGCCAATTTCGGGAACATACTTAAGATTCTTACGTTTTATAGGAGTGATTCTATCTATATTTCTCACACCTATATGGTTTTTAATAGTAATAAATTATATTAAAAGTCCAGAATTATTTAATATTTTTATTCCTGAAGATAAAAGCAAACTTAATATTTTCTTACAATTAATGTCAGCTGAGGCTGGTGTAGAATTTTTAAGAATGGCTTCAATTCATACCCCAAGTGCATTGTCAACCGCTATGGGTTTAGTAGCAGGTATTTTAATTGGCGATATTGCTATAAGTGTTGGTGTTTTTAGTATTCAAACAGTTTTTTTAGTAGCAATATGCGCAATTGGAACATACATTACTCCAAGTTATGAATTAGGTCTGGCAAATAAAATCAGTAAACTTATCTTTATAATAAGTATTTACTTTTTTGGTTTAATTGGCTTTATTGTTACTTTTTGTCTATGGTTACTATTCCTGATTACAAGAAAAAGCTTTGGAATACCATATTTATATCCACTAATCCCATTAAACTTAAAAAAATTAAAAGAAATAATAATTAGAGTAGCAAATAAGGAGAAAAAAAATGCCTAAACTTAAATGTGATGTTAGAAGTTGTATTTATAATGCTGATACTTGTTGTTGCAGAAGTGTAATAAGGGTTATTGGCGAAGAAGCAAAAAATGATATTCAAACGGCATGTGGATCATTTCACCGTCGTAAGAAAATAAATTTAGATGAAGAATATAAAATGGAGTTTTCAAAAATTGATGGTTTAAATGAATATATTTCAATTGAATGTGAAAGTAGGAATTGTATTTATAATCGTAATGAGTTATGCACTGCTTCAAAGGTAAAAATATCGGGTGGAAAGCAAGCATTAAAATACGTAGATACAATTTGCAATACCTTCCAATTAGAAGAATAAACCCTGTTCTTATAATAGGGTTTTATTTTTTAATACGTTAAAACTGAAAATAAAACTTTTTCGTTGTATTTTTTATCAGATTTTGGTATAATATTTCTAGAAAAGGTAGGTTTATTATGAGTAAAGTAAAGTTTTTTGCACTGGGAGGTCTAGGCGAAAACGGAAAGAATATGTTTGTTTGTGAAGTTGACGATCAGATATTTATTCTTGATGCCGGTTTAAAGTACCCAAGTGTTGATTTATATGGAATAGATGCTGTTATTCCTGATTTTAGTTATTTAGTTGAAAATAAAAGTCGTGTTCAAGGTCTTTTTATTACTCATGGACATGAAGATCATATTGGAGCTGTTCCAGAAGTATTAAAAAAATTAAATATTGGTGTATATGGTACCCATTTCACAATATCAATTCTTGAAGATTTATTGCAAGAAAATGATATGAGAATTAATGATTATCGTTTATATCGTATTAATGATGAAAAAGTTATGAAGTTTGGAAATGTTCAAGTTCATTTCTATTATGTAAGTCATAGTATTCCAGAGGCTATTAATATTGCTATTAAGACTCCAGATGGTTCAATTGTTTATGCACCTGATTTTACATTTGATGTAAATAGTGATAATCGATATAAGATATCATTTAATAAAATAAGTGAAATAGCTTCAGGTGGTGTTTTAGCCTTAGCTGCTGAAAGTATTGGAACATCAAATTTTAATAGAGTTACATCTGATGTTAACATGATTCACACAATTACAGAAGCCTTACAACAAAACAAACGTGTTATCTTTTCAACATTTTCATCAGACTTAGATAGAATTCAAAAGATTATTAATGTTAGTGTTGATAATAATCGTCGTATTGCGATTATTGGTCGTAAAGCCCAAAAGATTGTTAATATTGCGATGAATAGTGGATATTTAAAAATACCTGATGAAAATTTAGTAAATTTACGTTATTTAGATGACAAGAATGCTAATGATGATAAAGATTTGGTGGTTATTGTAACTGGTAATCGCCACGAACCATTCTATATGTTACAAAGAATGTGTCGTAAACAAGATAGATTAATTAATATAAAAGAAGATGATATTGTTGTTACAGTTGCTCCTCCAGTACCAGGTACTGAAAGAATGGCTGCCAAGACTATAGATATTCTTTATAAAGCTGGCGCTAAAGTTCAAGAAATTAAAAAAGATTATTTAAAGAGTAGTCATGCTAGTCGTGAAGACATTAAGATGCTTTATAATATGTTAAACCCTAAATACATCATTCCAGTAATTGGAGAATATCGTCACCAATATACACAAAGACTTGTGGCATTAGAAGCTGGTTATGATGATGGTAAAATTATTGTTTTAGAAAACGGTCAAATTGCTGAATTCAATGATGGTAAATATAGTAAGGGTAATCAAATTAGTCATGGTGATGTACTAGTTGATGGATCTATTGTTGGTGATATCAATGAATATGTATTAAAGGATAGAGAATTACTTGCTCAAGAAGGTTTAGTAGTAATATCTGTAATTGTAGATGTTCGTCAAAAGAAAATTTTATCAGGCCCTGAAATAGTTACAAAAGGTCTAATAGTATCTGAAACTATTGAAGAAATTATGTCTGAAGTAAAAGATACAGTAACTATTGAAATTGATAAAACATTTAAAAAGAAATATGTTGATTGGAATAAGTTAAAAACTGATGTTCGCGATGCAACATCAAAACTTTTATACCGTCATACAAAGAAAAATCCAATCATTATGTCTAACATAATTGATATTGAAGAAAACAAAGAAGAAAGATAGATATTGAAATAATATTTCAGAGAGAAGTGATTAGGTGCGACACTTTATATTATTCATTAATCTGCTACTTTCCTAGTTTGGACTAATCATCCACGTTAATTGGCGTTAACAATTACTTAATTAAGGCACAATGTGCGAATTAGGATGGTACCGCGATAAAACTCGCTCCTATATGAATTTTTTTCATATAGGTTTTTTAATTATAAGAAGGAGAAGAAAAAATGAAATATTTAAAAGGTAAAGAAATAAGAAAAATGTGGTTAGACTTTTTTTCATCAAAAGGTCATGAAGTTGTTGAATCAGCACCACTTATACCAATAAACGATCCTACACTGCTTTGGATTAATGCTGGAGTTGCACCACTTAAAAAATATTTTGATGGAACAGAAATCCCAAAAAACAAAAGATTAACAAACGCTCAAAAATCAATTAGAACAAATGATATTGAAAATGTAGGTAGAACAGCAAGACACCATACATTTTTTGAAATGTTAGGTAATTTCTCAATTGGTGATTATTTTAGAAATGAAGCCTTAGAATTTGCTATTGAAATTCTAACAAGCCCTAAATGGTTTGATTTTAGTTTAGATAAATTATATTTTACTGTATATCCAAGTGATATAGATACGATTAATAAATGGATTTCATTAGGAGTTGATCCAAGTCATATTATTAGATTAGAAGATAACTTTTGGGAAATTGGTGAAGGACCATGTGGACCAGATACAGAAATTTTCTTTGATAGAGGAGAAACATATGATCCAGAAGGATTAGGGATTAAACTTTTAGAAGAAGATTTACCAAACGAAAGATATATTGAAATTTGGAATATTGTATTTAGTCAATTTAACTCAAAACCAGGAGTTCCAAGGGATAAATATAAAGAATTACCAAATAAGAATATTGATACTGGTATGGGTCTTGAGAGAATGGCTTGTGTTATACAAGGAACTAAAACAAATTACGAAACAGATTTATTTATGCCAATCATTGATAAGACAAGTGAAATTGTTGGTGTTAAGTATGATGGACAAATGGCATTTAAAGTTATTGCTGATCATACAAGAAGTGTAGTATTTGCATTAAGTGATGGTGCAACTTTCTCTAATGAAGGAAGAGGCTATGTATTAAGAAGATTATTGCGTCGTGCTGTAAGATTTGGTAAAAAACTAGGAATGAATGAACCATTCTTATATAAATTAGTTGGGGTAGTTGTTGAAAACATGATGGATTTTTATCCTTATCTAGTTGGTAAACAAGAATTAGTAACTAAACAAATTAAGATTGAAGAAGAAAAGTTTTTAAATACTCTAGAATCTGGTGAAAAGAAATTATTAGATTATATCAATTTAACTGATTCAAAAGTTATTGAAAAAGAAGTTGCCTTCCTACTATATGATACATTTGGATTCCCATTTGAATTAACAGTAGAAGTTGCAAGTGAACATGGATTCACAGTTGATGAAAAAGGATTTACAGAACTATTACAGTTACAACGTAAACGTGCTAGAGAAGCTAGAAATAGTAATGAATCAATGAATACTCAAAATGAAGCAATGATGAAATTTACGAAGGAATCTAAATTTGTTGGTTACACTGATTTAGAATCAAATAGTAAAGTAGTTGGTATTTTTAAAGATGGTTCTTTAGTTGATAGTGCAAATGGTGAAGTAATTGTTGTATTTGATCAAACACCTTTCTATGGTGAAAGTGGTGGACAAATTGGTGATATTGGGGTTCTTGCAATTAATAACAAGAATTATAGAGTTTTAAATACATTTAAACTCCCAAATGGTCAACATGGATCAATTGTTAATATGAATGAAGATAAATTAAGTGTAGATAGCATTGTAAGACTTGAAGTAGATGAAGAATTTAGAAATGATGTTATGAAAAACCATTCAGCAACTCACCTTTTAAATGAATCATTGCGTAAAGTAATTGGAAGTCATGTAGTACAACAAGGTTCATTTGTTTCTAATAACTTCTTAAGATTTGACTTTAATAATTTTAATCCATTAACAAGTGAAGAAATTTTAAAAATTGAAGCATTAGTAAATGAAGAAATTAAAAAAGGTAATGTTGTAAATATTAAAGAAATGCCAATTGCTGATGCTAAAAAATTAAATGTTCAGGCTGTTTTTGGTGAAAAATATGGTGATATTGTAAGAGTAGTTGATATGGACTTTAGCCGTGAATTATGTGGTGGAACTCATGTAAAGAATACAAAAGACATTGAAAAATTTGCAATACTATCTATTGAAACAAAAGGTTCTGGAATTTTTAGAGTTGAAGCTTCAACTGGTTCAAATATTATTTCAGAATTAGAAAAGACATTAGAAAATATTCATCATGATATTAATAACAACCTAGAAAAGATTAATAATATTGTTTCTAAAGCCAAAGAAAATGGAATTAATTTAGAATTTAATAATTTTGAATTAAGTCCTATTGTTGAATCATATCAATTAGTTTTAAATAGAAGAAATGAACTTGAAATTTTAAGAAATAATTCTAAAGAATTAGAAAAGACATTTAATAAATTAATGTTAGAAAAGAATTCATTAAATATGGATAAATATATTAATGATGTTATTAAAATTGATAATAATAATATTGTTATTATTAAAGAGAATGATTTAAATATTGATTCAGCAAAAGAATTAGTTGATAGACTTACTGATCATTTACCAAATAGTTTAATTTTTATGGCCATTATTAGTGACAAAGTCGTATTTTTATGCAAGAATAAAATAAGCAAGTTACATGCCGGTAATCTTGTAAAACTTGCTGCTGTTACTACTAGCGGTAACGGCGGTGGTAGAAACGATTTTGCGCAAGCAGGAGGAAAGGATATTTCTAAGGTTGATGAAGCTCTAGAATTAGTCCTAAATGAGGTAAAGAGAAGTTTATGAAAATTTTAGGATTAGATTTAGGAAGTAAAACTTTAGGTGTTGCTGTAAGTGATTATTTAGGGATTATAGCAAACCCAGTTGGTACTTTTAAAATTAACACAAATAGTTTGCAAGATGCATTAGAATGTGTTAAAATATTAGTGGCTGAACATTCTGCAAAGAGAGTCGTTTTGGGTCTTCCAAAAAACATGGATGGCTCAATTGGATTTCAAGCACAATATTGCTTGGACTTTAAAGAAATGCTAGAAAAAGAATTAAATATTGAAGTAGTAATGATTGATGAACGTTTAACATCAAGAATGGCAAATCAAGTTATGCTTAGTGCTGACATTAGTCGTAACAAGAGAAAAAACAATGTTGATAAACTTGCAGCTACCATTATTCTTCAAACACATTTAGATTCAATTCCAAAATATTAAAAATAAAGGAGATTTATTATGGAAAAAGAAAACAAATTAGTTTATATCGATGAGAATGGAAATGAAGTTCTTTGCGAAATTCTATTTACTTTTGATTCAGACGAATTTAATAAGAGCTATGTTCTATTCTATCCAGTTGGCGATGAAAACGAAGAAGATATAGAAGTTATGGCAGCATCATTTATTCCAGCAGAAGATGGAACAGTTGGTGAATTAAACGAAATCGAAACAGATGAAGAATGGGCTTTAATTGAAGACACATTAAATACATTTGCTGGCGATGATTGCGATTGTGGACATGATCATGAAGGTTGTGGTTGCGGATGCGGCTGCGAAGATGAAGATTGTGATTGTGAAGACGATTGCGATTGTAATGATGAAGATTGCGATTGCTAATTAATAAAATAATCCGTATTCTATTTGAATACGGATTTTAATTATAATATTTAATTGAGGGATAATATGAAAAAAAGATTAGTAAAAATAGGAATAATGGAAACAGGTCCAAGAAATAGTATTACTGATGTTGATGGTGTTTGTGTAGGACACTTTACAATTCATGATGGCGGTATAAATACTGGTGTTACAGCTATTATGCCACACAAAGGAAATTTATTTAGAGATAAAGTAGTTGCAGCATCATATGTATTTAATGGTTTTGGAAAATCAGCTGGATTAATTCAAATTGATGAATTAGGTCATATTGAATCACCAATCCTTCTTACTAATACTTTAAGTGTTGGAAGTGTAGTTGATGCATCTGTTCGCTATTCGCTTGATAAGAATGAAGAGATTGGTATAACTACAGGGACTGTAAATTCAGTTGTGCTTGAGTGTAATGATAGTAGATTAAATAATATTCGTAAGATGGTAATTACTAAAGATGACGTTTTTAAAGCCATAAATAACGCAAGTTCTGACTATGAAGATGGTAGTGTTGGTGCTGGTAGTGGAATGGTTTGTCATGGATTAAAAGGTGGCATTGGATCTTCATCACGTGTTTTTAATATAAATAATGAAAAGTTTACTTTAGGCGTTTTGGTAAATACTAATTTTGGTCATTCAAGCGGCAAAGACTTAGTATTTAATGGTCGTCATATTGGTAAAGATATTGAGATGATTAAAAATACTGAAGAAGATAAAGGATCAATCATTGTTGTTATTGCAACTGATGTTCCCCTTGATACAAATAGTTTAAAAAGGGTTGTTAAAAGAGCTAGTATTGGTATTGGAAAAACTGGTTCATATGTTGGTCATGGAAGTGGTGACATATTTGTTGGTTTTTCAACTGGTAATATTGTTAAGCATTTTAATGATAATCCTTTTAATAATTTTAAAATTTTAAATGAAGATTATATAAATATTTTGTTTAGAGCTGTAGTTGAAGCAACTGAAGAAGCTATTCTTAATTCTATGTTATATAGTGATAAACTTAAAGGCTATATAAAAACTGTTGATAGTATTAATGATTATAAAGATTTATTTGAAGATTTATTAATAAAAAATGAATAATATAAAATAATTTGTACATAATATTATTGTAAGGATTAATCTAATCCGATAGGAGGGAAATCTTTACATGATCTAGGACTAAATGTTCTAAATAAAAAACTGGGAACCTAAAAAGTTCCCATTTTTTTTATCTTATAACAAGCAACGCGGCTAAATCATCAAATATTTTGCCAGCTAATTCATCTGATTCATATACTGTAAAATTATGAGTTGGTGTTGCAAATGGAATTGATGCTAATACTTCAGTATCCAACATTCTTGCAACATTTTCACCTCCACCATTTCCAAACAATTCAACTTTTTCATTTGTTTTTGGATCAAGGTAGTAAGCCATGTTTTCTATTATACCAATAATATTGTGATTTAATTCTTTAGCGCCAGCACCAGCTTTTGTAACCATATGGCTTACAAGAGTGTGGGGAGTTGTAACTAATAAATATTCTGCATTTGGTGAAATATTTTTTAAATCAAGCATTATATCTCCAGTTCCTGTTGGAGCATCAATTATCATGTAATCTAAATTTCTATCCCAAGCAACTTGTGTAAAGTAGTTATTAAGTAATGTATTTAATTGTGAACCTCTCCACATAATAGGTCTTCCTCTATCAGCAAAGAATTCTGTAGACATTACTTCAACTCCAAATTTTCTAAATGGAACAATTTTATCGTTTTCTGTTACTTCTGGAGTTGTAGTTGCAATTTCCATGGCATCAGGAATTGATGGGTTATAGATATCAGCATCTATTAATCCAACCTTTTTACCTGCTCTTACCAAGGCAACAGCTAGATTGGCTGCAACAACTGATTTACCAACTCCACCTTTACCACTACTTACAATAATAAATTTTACATTATTGCCAATAATTTTCTTGTTTTCTTCAAATGAGAATTTTACACCCTTAAATTTCATATCGATCTTTAAGATTTTGGCGATTTCATGGCGGATTTTCTTTTCAGCTGGTCCACCAAGTTCTCCAATAGATATTAGTAAAACGACAATTTCACGTTCATCGTCAATCCCTATATGTTTAATCGCTTTTGACTCACCTAAGGTTTTACCTGTTGAAATATCAACTATTGGTTCTAGTCGTTCACGTATTTCTTTTGTATTCATTTTATTTATCTCCTATATATGGCACATTGAATTCGTTTAAGTAAATATTAGGCTTATTTATTAATAAACCATATAATTTGCTAGCTCTAAGTTCAATATCCACTAAATAATTATTTTGATTTTTAAAGGTTGTTATAATTGATGCTTTTATATTTTTATCTAATTTTCTAAGATAATTTTTTCCTTTTTGATTCATTGAAAGAATTCTTAAATAATTGTGATATTTATTTTCATGTTCCTTGTCAATATTCATTAAAGAATATAAAAACAATCTTCTTATACGATTTTTTGAATATCTTTTTGTTTTCACAAGTTCCAATAAATCATCATACGATTTAGCTACATTGATAAAACTTAAAATTCTATTTTCAATACCTTCACTCATACCATAAATATTTTTTAGTTTATCAGGTGTAGATGTATTAAAAACATATTTTAAAAGAGTAAACATTGTATCATTAATTGTTAGGGGGTTTAGATAATTATAATTTGGATAAGGAATATACTCGTCAATCTCTTTTCCATTTTCTAGAAGGTTACGAAGAGAAGTAGCTGAATTAATTTTACTATCGGTAATATCTTCATCATAGTAATTATTTGCTATTCTTTTAATAAAGGTAATATTAATGTCTTTGTTTAATACATCAATTGCATTTAGATAACCAATTGCTAGTGTATTATTAGGAAGACTAAAATTATTAATTATCTCTTCGTCATCTGACAACTCTTTTAAGGCTTTTAGATTACTTCCCCCATATGAATTTCCTTCATCAATATACTTTTTCACAAGACCATCAAATACTTTACTTTTAGTCATTTCTTTCATTTTAATAATCTTTTCAGGATTATCAAATTCAACACCAAAAGCTAAATCAGTAATATTAAAATCAGTTAGTATTTTAATAGCATTGTAGCAGAAGTAGTCAGCACTGTTTACTGCTCCTAAAAATGGTAATTCTAAAACCATATCAATTCCATATTGTAAGCATATTTTGGCTTTTTCCCATTTATCCATCACCATTGCTTCTCCACGCATTGCGAAACTTGAAGATATTACGGCTATTGTTAAATCGGGGTTAACTTTATTTTTAGCTTCATTAATAAAATATTCATGGCCGTTATGAAATGGGTTTAATTCTAAAACTAAACCAAGAACTTTCATGAGCTCACCATTTCTTTGGCGATTTTACTTGCTAATCTGCAATTGCTAAATACTAGTTCAATATTGCTTTTTAAACTATTTCCTTGTGTTAGTTCAGAAATTCTTTTTAAAAGGAATGGAGTAGTTTCTTTTCCAGTTATTCCTAATTTATCCATTTCATTAATAGCATCTTCAATGACTTTATTTATTGTATCTTCATCCATTGAAAATTCTTCACTGATTGGATTAGTAATAACAACTCCACCATTTAAACCTAATTGCCACTTAACTTTTAAAAAGTCAGCAATTTCTTTTGGAGTATCTAATCTATAATTAGTCTTAAGCCCACTATTTCTTGTGTAGAAGGCAGGAAGATTATCTGTTTGGTATCCAATTACACCAACACCTTTAGTTTCAAGGTATTCTAATGTTTTTCCAAGATCTAAAATTGATTTGGCTCCGGCACAGACAACAGCAACATCAATTTTACTTAGTTCTTCAAGGTCGTTACTTATATCAAAAGTATATTCAGCACCACGATGAACGCCACCAATACCACCAGTAGCAAATACTTTAATTCCAGCAAGATTAGCGATTAACATTGTTGCACTAACCGTTGTTGCACCATCTAATTTTTGACTTACAATATAAGGAATATCTCTTTTTGAAGTCTTAATAACATTTTTACCTTGCTTACCAATATAATCAATTTCTTCTTTTGATAAGCCTACTTTAATTTTACCATTAATTATGGCAATTGTTGCAGGAATACATCCTTCCTGACGAACAATTTCTTCACATTTTAAAGCTGTTGCAACATTCTCTGGGTATGGCATACCATGAGAAATTATTGTTGACTCTAAAGCAACAACCGCCACGTTGTTTAAAAGGGCATTTTTTACTTCATTAGAAATAATTAAATAGTTCATTTTTTCAACTCCTATTGTATAAATTATAGCACAAAATTAAAATTATGTTATTTTAATACTACATAAAATTTTAATTTTTAAAAAATTCTTGACTTTAAATATTCAAGTGATATAATAAAGGAAGTATAGGTCCTTTAAATTATGACTGTGAGCATAATAAGGTAAATTCGATGAATCAGCCTCTTTTTTAGACACAGTTATAACTGTGTCTATTTTTTTATGGGCCATACTAAGAAAGGGAAATGGATATGTTAAAATCTAAAACTATCAATTCACAAGTAGGGTATTTACCCGATGAAAAGCCACCTTTTTTAAAGTCATTGGTGTTTGCTTTACAACAATTCTTAGTAATGCTTCCTGCAACAGTACTTGCAGCATTATTAATGCATTTCAACATTCCTAGTGCAATCTTCGCTAGTGGTGTTGCAACGTTAGTATTCTTATTAGTAACAAAAGGGAAAATCCCTCTATACTATGGTTCAAGCTTCTCGTATATTCCCGCTGTATCAATCGTTATTGCATCAGCTGGAAATTTAGGCAATGATTTAATCCCAATAGAATTTATGGGTCCAATTCAAATTGCAATTATTATTTCAGGGTTAATTTCTGTAGCTGCTGGATTTATAGTAAAAGCATTTGGTTCAGAAAAAATTGAAAAGATTTTACCGGCAACTGTTACTGGTCCAGTAGCAGCAATCATAGGTTTATCACTTGCTGGAAATGCTGTAACTGGTGCATTCCAAATTGATGAAACAACAGGAATGTTAAAAGCAATTCCACTAATTGTTAGTATATTCACTTTACTTACAATTATTATATTAACTGTAGTTCTTAAAAAAGGTTTTATTAGCCAAGTTCCAATTTTATTAGGAATGGGTGCTGGTCTAGTTTTAAATATTATCTTAAACTTAATTTCAGGACAACCTGCATTTAGCGCAAACACAATTGAACAACATACAGGTCTTGACTTATTACAATGGACAGGATTTAATACATTATTCAAAATGGACTTATCAGTATTACCTGCTGCTTTACTAGCAATTGTTCCAGTCGCTTTAGTTACAATTCCTGAATCAACTGCCCATGTATATCAATTAGATTTATATGTAAATAATTTAGCAAAAGAAAAAGGATCAACTAAAGATTACCCTATTAGAAACCTTTTAGGTGAAAACTTAATCGGTGATGGTGTAGGGGATGTTGTTGCAACACTTTGCGGTGGACCTGCTGGTACAAACTATGGAGAAAACATTTCTACATCAGCAATCACTAAAAACTTCTCAACATGGGTATTTGGTCTAACAGCCATATTAGCCATCCTTCTATCATTTACTCCTGTTGCGGCATTTGCAAGATATATTCCCGATGCTGTTGTTCAAGGTGCAAGTATTTACTTATTCGGTGTAATTGCCGCCCAAGGAATTACTTTAATGGTTGAAAAGAAAGTTGACTTATTTAATCCTAAAAACTTAGCAATTATAGCAGTAGTATTCGTTGTAGGTCTTGGTGGACATTACGGATTTGCCTCAGGTGGTTTCCCATTATACAAAGTAAATGGTGAAATTATTTACTTCCCAGCATTAGCAGCTGCAGCAATCATTGGTATTTTACTAAATTCAGTATTAAACCTTGTTGAGAAAATTGCAAGTAAAAAAATAAGTGAATAAATATAAATGGAAGTAGAAATACTTCCTTTTATATTTTAATATAGTCTTGTTTATTAAGGAAATTTTTGCTATAATATAACTAATTTTGGAAGAGAGGTAGAAAAAATGTTTTTAAGTATTATTCCCGAAAATGCATTAATGATTACAGCTTTATGTATTTTCCTTGCAACTTATGTGTGTTTACTTGTTTTGCCTAAGTATCGTGCATATATTGCCTTAATTGCCGCTTTGGTTTTTGTAGTATTAGGTATTAGTCCAATTACTGGTATATTTGGTCAAATCGACTTCAATGTATTAATGATGATTGCAGGAACAATGGGTATTGTTGCCTTATTCATTGAATCAAAGATGCCAGCATTACTTGCTGACTTATTATTAAAAATTGTTCCTAACGTAAAATGGGCAGTAATTGTTTTATCATTATTTGCGGGAATTGTTTCTGCTTTTGTTGATAATGTAGCAACAGTATTAATGGTTGCTCCAGTTGCTTTAAGTATTGCTAAGAAATTAAAGATTTCTCCAGTACCAGCAATTATCTGTATTGCAATTTCATCAAATTTACAAGGTGCTGCAACTTTAGTTGGTGATACAACATCAATTATGTTAGGTGGAGCCTTAGATATGAGTTTTATTGATTTCTTTGTATATCAAGGGAAATTAGGATTGTTCTTTATTGTTGAGGTAGGAGCATTAGTTACAGTATTTATTTTAATTTTCTTATTTAGAAAAGAAAGTCAACCAATTAAATGGGATGAAAAAACAGAAGTTAAAGACTATTTTCCAACAATATTATTATTAGGTATGATTGTTTTATTAATCATTGCATCTTTATTAAATATTCCTTCTGGATTTGTAAAAGATAATATTAATGGTTTAATTGTAATGTTCTTACTTGTTGTTGGTTTAGTTTACAAATTAGTTAGAACTAAGGATATTAAAGGTCTTGGTGAAACAATTAAAGAAATTGATTTATTTACACTTTTATTACTTACTGGTTTATTTATTGTAATTGGTGGACTTGAAAATGCCGGTGTAATTGAAAAAATAGGTAGTATTATTTCTAGTGTATCAGGAACTAATATATTTGTTACTTATACAATTATTGTTTGGATATCTGTTTTATTTTCAGCAGTTGTAGATAATATTCCATATGTATTAACAATGCTTCCAGTTATCGCTACATTAGGGACAAGCATGGGAATTGAAGGGGTTCCATATGTTTTATACTTTGGATTAATCATTGGTGCAACCCTAGGTGGAAACATTACACCAATTGGGGCATCAGCTAATATAGCTGGTTTAGGTATTTTAAGAAAAGAAGGGTATGAAGTACCTGCCAAGACTTTTATGAAATACTCTGTTCCATTTACAATCGCAGCAGTTGTAACTGGTTATATCTTATGCTGGTTAATTTGGGGAGTATAAAACAAATATAAATATAAAAATAATCCTAAAATTGATTTTAGGATTATTTTTTTAAATTTTTAGTTATATAAAGCTTTTATTATAATAAGAAGGCTCCAATTACAGCAGCAATTAGTGTTAGAATAATTGGATTAACTTTAAATTTTGTATTAAGGAAGAAAGCGAATATAAAGATAAGGGTTGCAGTAATTGATATAGTTTCTAAAGGTTTTATTAATAAATCCTTTAAAGCACTATCCTCATATAATATTACTCCTTTTGCAATTGTAACTGACGCAGCGGCAATTAGTCCAACAGCAGCTGGTTTAATTCCCTTTAAGGCTCCATTTAATATTTGATTATTTTTAAATTTATCTAATAATTTTAATACAATTGGGATAATAATAAGAGAAGGTAAAGCTACACCAATGGTTGCGAAAGTTGCACCAAGTAATCCACTATCTAAATAACCAACATAAGTTGCAGCATTGATTGCTATTGGTCCAGGAACTACCATATCTAGAGCTGCAAGGCGTCCAAGTTCAAGTTCTGTTATTCCTAGTGCAGTTGCTTCATTAATGATCATTGAAAACATGGCATATCCGCCACCAAAACCTAAAATACCAATTTTAAAGAAGGTAAAAAATAATTTAATTAGTTGTACTATCATTTTTTTTACTTCCTTTACTTTCTGAAATTTTTAAATATACATAACCAACCACACCGGCTATTAATATGATGTAGGGTGAACTTATATTTAAGAATAATACAAACATAAATGAAAGAATCATTATGATCCATCCAAATATTCCCTTTAGATTATAACGACCTAAAGTATATGCTGCACTTAGAACAAATGCGCTAGAAGCAGCAATAATGCCTTTAAATGCCCCAGCAATCATTCCTTCTTCAGGAACTTGACTAGCTAGGATTGCTGCAATAATCATAATTACAAATGCTGAAATAGTTGCTCCAAATCCAGCAATTAACATTCCTATATTTCCAGCAACTTTCTTTCCAACAAAAGAAGCACAGTTTAGAGCAATTACACCAGGCAAGGTCTGTGATAAAGTGGCAAATTCCATAAAATCTTCATTATTTAGTAGTTTATACTTATCTACAATTTCTCTTTGTATGATAGGAAGCATTGCTAGTCCACCAGCAAAGGTAAATGTACCAGCTTTAAAGAAGATATAGAAAAGTACCCATAATTTCTTAGTATATGATATATTCATAATTCCTCCAATATTTATATTATTATACCATATAAAACTAATTTTTAAAAATTTTAAATTATTTAAGTTAGTTTTAATTGTAATTTGGAATAATAATTGATATAATTAACTATTATAAATAGGTGATTAATATGGATAATCGTAAAATAGGTATTTTTGATTCGGGTATTGGTGGTCTAAATGTTTTAAAAGACTTAATAACAGCATATCCTCACGAGGATTTTTTATATTTAGCGGATACGTTTAATTTGCCATATGGTAAAAAAACAACTGAGGAGTTAATCAAAATTGTTAATAATAATATTGATTATCTTTATAAACAAAATGTCAAGGCTATAGTGATTGCATGTAATACAGCAAGTGCTAATAGTAATTATTTAAATTTAGATATTCCTATTTATAGAATTATTGAACCTACAGCAAATATTGCCAATTCTTTAAATAAAGATGTTGCTATTCTTGCCACCGATTATACTATTAATTCTAATGCTTATGAGAAGTATTTAAAAGTTAAAAGCATTGGGGTAAAATGTAGTGAATTTGTTAGTTTGATTGAAAATCCAAATACTCAAAAAGATGATATTAAAATTGCCATAGAAAAAGTTTTAAAGGATTTATTGGGTAAGGATGTTGTTGTGATTTTGGGTTGTACCCATTTTAGTATTATTGAAAAAGATATTAAAGAATTCTTAGGGGATGTTTGTATTATTGATAGTTCATTATCAATGACAAATGTCTTAAAAGATTTCTTAAAAGATAATTATGCAAATAATACTGGCAAAGTCGATATTGTTGTAACAGGAAGTGAAGAGTTACAATTATCATGGTTTAAGAAAAATATTAATAGTATTAAGTACGGATTATAGAAAGGGAAAAAATGTTAGAATTAAAAAAAATTACAAAGTTTTATCAAACGGGCGATTTCAAACAAATGGCTTTAAATGGGGTAAGTATGAAACTACAAAGTGGAGAATTAGTTTCAATACTTGGACCAAGTGGTTGTGGGAAAACAACATTATTAAATATAATTGGAGGACTTGATCGATATACTGATGGAGATTTAATCATCAATGGTAAGTCAACTAAAGACTTTACTGGTTCTGATTGGGATAGTTATCGAAATAACAGTATTGGATTTGTATTTCAAAGTTATAATCTAATTAATCATATTAGTGTTTTAGATAATGTTGAGATGGCACTTACTTTAAGTGGAGTAGGATCTAAAGAAAAAAAGGAAAGAGCGTTAGATGTTTTAAAGAAGGTTGGACTTGAAAAACATGCTCATAAAAAACCTAATCAATTAAGTGGTGGACAAAAACAAAGAGTAGCAATTGCTAGAGCTCTAGCAAATGATCCAGATATTATTTTAATGGATGAACCAACTGGTGCCCTTGATTCAACAACATCTATTCAGATTTTAAATCTTGTGAAAGAAGTGGCAAAAGATAGATTAATTATCATGGTTACTCATAACCCTGAACTAGCTGAAGCATACTCTACAAGAATCATTAAACTTAAAGATGGTGAAGTTATTGATGATAGCAAACCAAATGTCAGTGATGATAATAGGAATGTATATCAGCCAAAGAAAACTTCAATGAGTTTTCTTACAGCTTTAAAATTATCATTTAATAATTTACGTACCAAAATTGTTAGATCAATTATTACAGCCTTAGCTGCTTCGATTGGTATTATTGGGGTTGCTTTAGTATTATCAATTTCAAATGGTTTTGGATCAGAAGTTAATCGACTTCAAAAAGAATCTTTATCAGGTATGCCAATTACGATTAGTCAATACGCAATTAATTTTGATACATCACAATACATGGATAATGGCAATATTTTTAACCCGGAAATTGGTTATATTTATCCAAAAGAATTAATGTCATATAAAGTTAATAATATTACAAATGAATATATTGATTATGTAAATAAACTAGATTTATCTTTATATGAAAGTATTAGTTATACATATAATCCTTCAATTTATAATCTTGTAAATAAAAAAGAATTAGTTACAAAAATAAGTGCTGAGGATATTAACTTTACATCAATTCCTAATAATATTGATTATGTATTAGAACAATTTGAGTTAGTTGATGGAACAATGCCTCAAAATAGTAATCAAGTTTTATTTGTTGTTGATCAAGATCAAAAAGTTAATCAATCAATTCTTACAGCATTAGGAATTAATACTAATG
This sequence comes from Bacillota bacterium, assembly GCA_023410025.1. Taxonomy (GTDB): domain Bacteria; phylum Bacillota_I; class Bacilli_A; order ML615J-28; family CAG-698; genus JAEYQM01. The sequence goes on along the minus strand of JAEYQM010000002.1, from coordinate 2,826 downwards.
GTGAAAAGATTCCCTATGATGAAATTAAAGGTTTAAAACTAGCCGTTTCTATGAATAATGATTATTATGTGAAAGTGGGATCAAATTACGCTGTTAATAGTGATTTAACTCAAGCATATGAAAATGGAATAAAATTAGAAATATCTGGTATTTTAAAAGCCAAATCAGAACTTGCACCACTATTAATAAACAGTGGAATTGCCTTTAATTCAAGTTTATCAGCTGAAGTGTTTGAAAATTCAAAAACAAGTAATATTGTTATCGATCAAAAAGAAGCTAATATTAATTTATTAACGGGAACTGGATTTAATCCATTTAATCCACTTGATACAAAAGAAGAAGCTTTAAAAGCAATTGGTGGTATTGAATTACCAACTTCAATTGAAATTTATTCATCTGATTTTGATTTAAAAGATCAAGTAAAAGATTATCTTCAAAAATATAATGATGGTAAAGAATTAAAAGATCAAATAGTTTATACAGACTTAGCTGCTGAATTTACTTCTGTAATTTCTTCATTAATTGGTGGCATTTCTGTTGTGTTAATTGCCTTTGCTGGTATTAGCTTAGTTGTATCATCAATTATGATTGGAATTATCACTTATGTATCAGTTCTTGAAAGAACAAAAGAAATTGGTGTTTTAAGAAGTTTAGGTGCTAGGAAGAAAGATATTACAAGAGTATTTAACGCTGAAACATTTATTATTGGTTTAGCTGCTGGTATTGCAGGGGTATTAATTACCTTCTTATTAAATATTCCAATTGATATGATCTTATCTAATTTAATTGGTGATATGAATAATCTTGCTAGACTTTCACCATCGCATGCATTAATTTTAGTAATTATAAGTATAGTTCTTACATTAATTTCGGGATTACTTCCAGCTTTAATGGCGGCATCAAAAGACCCAGTTAATGCATTAAGAGAAGAAGCGTAATAATTTATACTACTTATTATATAAGTAGTTTTTTTATGTTGTTAACCCAAAAATTGTTAATTTTTGTTGAAGAAAAGGTCTTATTGTGATAAAATAGTTGTGGTGATAAGTATGATTAAGAATCCTATTGGTATTATAGATATGAATACTAATAATATAGCTTTATTAAATGAACTAAACAAGGAATTTAAAAATGAATCATTTATCTATGTTAACGATTGGGAATATCTTGATTATGAAGGCTTAGCGTTAGAGAAAATTCGTAAAAGGGTAAAGGATAACTTTTTATTTTTACTGAAAAAGAAAGTAAAGTTAATTATTGTTGTTAGCAATACCATTGTTGAATATTGTTCTGATTTTTTTGATGAGGTTAGTGTACCAGTTATTAATATTGTTGATACAATTACAAGTTATATTAATGATCATTATGAGCATAAGAATATGGTTTTATTAGCTAGTCAAAATATAATTAATGCCAACATTTATCAAAAGAATATAAACTATAATCACTTATATAGTATTCCATGTAATAATTTAGATGAAGTTTTAATTCAATATAAGGTTAAAACAAATACTTCCTTTGTAAGTACAAAGGAAGCATTTAGAGCAGTTATGATTAAGGATGTTGATATTATTATTCCAACTCATTTTAATCTAATGATGCTTAAAACAGAAATTATCGAATATATGAATGATACAATGATACTTGATATAAATACTTTATTTATAGATAAAATTAAGGCTGCTCTTTTAACTCTAGAAAATTTAAGTTCTAAGGGAAAAGGAAGTATAGAGGTATGTATTAACACTACATTACACCAAAAATCTCTAAATATTTTAAATTTTAAGTTCAAGTTAATTACAAAAAAGGATGGTATTAACTAATATGTTGAAAAGAACATTGTCAATGTCTACTAAATTTCTTATTATGATAATAACATTAGTAGTTTTAAGTGCATGCTTATTAGTTGGATATTTAACAATGGTTGATTTTCTTAAGGAAATAGAAACAACAACAGACCTTGCTGCAACTACTGAAAGCATTAAGGGGATCTTGCTTGCAATGATTTTTTTAACTGTTTCACTTTTTGCTTTTATTGCTAAGACAATGTATGATATATATACTATTAGCCGTGAGGATCATATTGCTGTTGAGATTTCAAAGATGACTTCTAATATTGACCAACAAACTACAATTGATAAATTAAATTTTTGGAATGATCGTTTTGTTAAGATGGTTGCCAATTATTCTAATAGTGGTAAAAATCAAAAATTAATTATAAATAGTTTATTTCATACTTATACAATTAAAAGTATGAAAACAGAATCAGATTTTGAAAAGATTAAAATGTATACAGCTATATTGCTTAGGGCTTATGCGGAAACATATAATTTAAAAGAAGTATATAATGAAAGAAAGATTGCTAGGATTTCTGATGCATCTGTAATGTATGATATTGGTAAATTAGGTACACCTGGTTATATATTATATAAGGAAGCAAATCTATCAGATGAAGAAATGGAAATGGCTAGACGTCATGCTAATATGGGTATTCAACTTGCGAGAGCATTAAATCCAGAATTGGTAAAGGGTTCGTTTGAAAATTATCTTTTAGAAATAGCAGGTTACCATCATGAAAGATATGATGGAACAGGTTATCCTGAAGGATTAAAAGCTGAAGAAATCCCAATTATATCAAGAATTATAGGTGTTGTAACTTTATATGATACAGTCACAAGAGATAGACCATATAAACGAGCCATGACTCATGAAGAAGCAGTTGTATTAATAAACAATGAAAAGGGTAAATATTTTGATCCTAAGATTGTTAAGATATTTAATGCTGTTGAAAGAGAATTTAAGAAAATTAAATATGAAAAATAAAAA
>JAEYQM010000039.1 GCA_023410025.1 Bacillota bacterium | reverse complement strand
CTTAACCTCTATTTATCAATAATTTTTACCATAAATTACTTCATGTTATAACCTATTACTCATACCGCATTATAGATAAACCAATTATCTGAGTAAATACTATCTTCATTTTGACAAGTATTTAGTTTTTAAAAATAAAAAACATTATTCCCAGTATTTATTAATTTTTTTGGACTTACAAATTTAAATTTTACATCAATTGACATGTTCTTTACCTCATTATTTTATTAAATTTTTAGAAAATCGAAACTACAAATTGATTTGTAAAAGGGGGTAGTACTTATGTAAAATGTCAATTATAATCTCACCAATTAAATCCCCTAAATTACTTAATTATAATATTATTTTTTAATATATATGTATTTGAGGTAGTAATATCAAATTTTGCATTCTAAAAATTATTTTATTATTTTCAAATCTCCATCATCAAATCCTACAGCTAATTTCTTATCATTTAATTCTGTTTCATTTTCTTTTAAATACTTATTAATAAAATCAGTTAGAACATTATATATTTTTTCAATTCTAATAAGAATATTTTCCTTTTCTTCAAATAGTTCATTTAAAATTGGAATTGTATTGCAATACTTATATTTTGGATTATAAGCTAAATCACATGCCCAATCACTATCTTCATCATCAAAAATTAATGAGCCTGAAATATATAATTTAACTCCTTTATCCGTCTCAAATAATCCAAAATAAATTGCTTTAATTTCAGAATCTATTGGGTCGTTCTTAAAACAAACATCTAACCAATTTTTAAAAATAATATAATTATCATTCATTGCTTCCACCACCAAATTCGTATATATACTATTAACTTCTTAAACTAAATATACACCCAGTTAATTTTCTATTTTTATATTCTTTGTAAAAATCTTCTGATACATAATGTTTTAAAGTATCTTCACCGAGTCTAAATATATGATTATTTTCACCTATCTTTGAAATATCCACAATTCCTATTGCTATTGATTCTCCATAAGGCATTTCAAATATCTTAGATTTCTTTCTATCTAAACAGAATATAGATTTCGTTACATGCATAACATAATATTTCTTTTTTGTTTTACATGTCACGTTTTCTGTTTCAAAAAATTGTGCCGCATTGGGATCAAATTCTTCTACAAGTTGTTTAAAATCCTCTGATACAATTTGTGGATTACCGGCAGTTACATAGTCTTCCTCTATTTGCTCTTCCCCGAAATAGTAATTAACTTTTACCTTAACTGGTCTATTTACATCAAATTTATCAGTACTAAAAGAATTAAAATCATATTCGGAATCTTCAATCGTCATGCTTATTTGTTTTGCATTTAAGCTATAATCATTTGGAATCATATCATAGAATTTCATTCTAACCTCCTAACCAAAAACTTTTATACATCATACCAGGATTTGCCCTAATAGTTGCTTTTGTTACCTCAAATTGTTGTAGAAATAAACTGGTATTGCCTTGAGCTACTGCATCAATTTTAGTTATACTTTCCAACATATAATTATGATATTGCTTCGCGTGTCTACCAACATGTGGCAATTTTTCAATGTTCCAACTACCATTTAAATCTAAACCATACTTACTAGTTATATTTTCAAATTTTTGTGTGAATTTAGAATGTTTATTACTTAAATAATGATGATTTTGCTTAGTTACATTATCTATAGCATCTGTAGCACAGGCATTGTGAACCAATATTCCTTCATTACCAACATAATAAGTATGATAATCTTGTACCTCTAAATTATATGTAGTCTCAGGTATATCTATTTCTTCAACTTTTACACAAGATATTATATTACATTTTCCATTATTTAACAATACTTAATGACCAATTTTTAGGCTTTCTGCCTTTACCCATTGTCCTTGATAATCACTTGCATCTCTACCTTCAAAATCAACAATTGGAGTATCTTCCACATTCAAAATATAGAATGGATGTTCTGGAGTTCATGTAATAGTCTCACCATTTACATCAATATGAAGCAATTTTTATGTTGTGTTTCTAAATAATCTAACTACTTCTTTATAATCACTATTCCCTGTATCTTCGTTAAATGATAAAACTTTATCTCCAATTTCTACATCTTCAATTTTTTTATAACCATCTTCTGTTAAAATAAGCGTACCTGCTTTAAAACATTTTGGATTAAGAGCTTGACTGATTCCAAATGAAATAAATGCAGTTGCCATTGAAATTGCTAATGATTGAGCCCAGTTTTGATTAATATAATTATCATACGCTTTAAAGAAACTATTTCCTTGCTTCATACTTTTTATTCCTGCAATTATACCACCTATTGTTAGTGTGACTTTCCATGATAGAAATGCCATCATAAACATTGGTGCAAATGCAGGACATATTATTGCTACAACTAAAGCAATAGCAAATAAAGTAACAGCAACAATTTCTCCTAATGCACTACCCCAGAATCTCTTCCATGTGACACCCCAAAAGTATTTCCATATATTTAATTGTGGTGGATCATATACAAGTGGAATACTTGTTTCTATATAATTTTCCTAATTATAAGTATTATCTTATTTAATAATTAATTTATAAATACAGGTTGAGTTACAACAATTCTATGTGTTTATACGGACTTCAATTATGAATCTTCCTCTTTAGGAGCAGGCGCAATGATTACTATGATTACTTCTATTGTTGGAGCAATATTGACAGCATTATATTAATTAATTTAAATAGGTTTACCAAGAAAATTAAAAAAAGTTAATAAAAGCCCTTAATATGAATTAAAATATAATCATATTAAGGGTAATAAATTTCATTAAAAGTTTTATATAAAATTACAAGTAATATGTATCGTTCTAAATATATCTATATAAATATATTATATTTGTTTCAATAATAAGATTATAAATCAAAAATAATAACTATTTTTACGTTAATTTTTATATTCATTTTAATGATTTCAGAAAATCTTTAAGCACTAATCAGCTTCAATCTTATAAAATTGTTGAATAATTAGTCTCTATATTAAATAATAGTTTATTTTTAAATGTAAATGTTTAATATTTTTTTGTCTTACACATTTCTCCCTGGCCCCCATTGTTATATACAATTGGTTTAAATAACATTATCTTTTTTGGTAATTTTATTCTTGACTTCTAACATCTTGGATAATCTTTTTGATTCTCTATCTCTTCTTTTGTAATTTTGGTAATTATTTATACCTACTCAAATAAGATTTACGATATATTATCGCTATCATGCAATGTCCTTATCGCCAAACTTCTATCGTACTTTTTGGAAAAGAAAAAGAAGACAACTTTATATTGTTGACTTCTAAAAATAGCTTCTATTGTTTTAATTATTAAATAAAATATTTTAAATTTATTAAATCAGTTATCCACACATTATTATTAGACAAATAAAATTTGATTCCATCTTTATTCATTTCTTTAGCATTAATCTGTATAACTATTGGTTTTCCATGTCTTTTACCAACTTTTATTGCTGTTTGCTCATTTGTTGATAAATGCACATGACTTCTATTTTGTTTTTTTATTCCTTCTGACAAAATGCTTTTAATAATTCTTTCACTCGTTCCATGATATAAAATATCTGGTGGAGTTACTTCTTTTAGCCCAAAATCAACATCAATTGAATGACCTTAATTAGCTCTAATTTTTGTCTTATCTTCATTAAAAGTAAAACGTTGCTTATCATTGCTAATTAAAATTTCATTTAATACTTCTAACAAAAATTAAATTCCTTTTTCTTGATTCCGCTAATTAATTCATTAACATATGTCCAACCATTATCATCTAGCTTTATGTTAATAATTTATGGTTTGTGTCTTAATATCAAACTAATAAGCTTGCTTAATTCAGTATAACTCGTAAAACCACCTCAATCTTTACCAAAAGAAACGGCATGAATATTTAATTCATCATGCCGTTTCAATAATTATATCTTTATAATTTCAATATCCCAAGCAATTATTTCAATAACGCGATCTTGTAATGGCAAAATAAAATGTCTAGTCTTATCTAAAAACGTTGCATCGTTATCGGTTAAATTATTGCGAAGTTCTTTAATCCAATTTGAACTTGTGTTTTCAAGAATATATCTATGATAAATTCCATTTTTTATACAATCATTACACTCATATTCTACATATGAAGCACAGTCAATTGTAGTAACTTTTAATCCTTGATGAACTTTAAAAACTAACTTATATCTTATTTCGTTTACATCATCTAAATAAATTACAATAGAATTATCAAGCTCAACCTTTTCTAAAGGCGTACAATGTATTTCAAATTCTTTAGTTAATATAGTTATCATTTTAATTTCCTCCTCACCTTAACCTTATCGATAAACCATTAGTTGTGGTCGTAAATTTACAGGATAATTCTAACCAATCATTAGGGGTTGCTTGAATAACATTTATTCTACCGACCCCCTCTTGTTTAAAGGCATATAATCGTCAATTATCTAACGAATATGTATGCCCTCCTTTTTCGAATACCCTAATCGCTGGTACGTCATCTGGTGATATACTTCCTTTTTTTAACCCATTAATTATATCGTCTACAGAACTTCCATCCTTAAATGTTCCTTTTATAGAATTTTGAGTATATCTAATATCTGATGGATCCATGCTCGTTAATTCATCGCCACAAGCATTATGAACTAGAATTCCTTCTTCACCTACATAATAAGTATGGAAGTCTTCTACCTCAAAATTATATGTAGCCATTGGCTCATCCAAATCTTCATTTGTTACGCTTCTAATTATACCATTTTTTTATTAGATAACAATACTTTCATGCCTGGTTTTAAATCTCCAGCATTTACCCATTGCCCTCTATGCTCGCTATTATTACGACCTTCAAAATTAATGATTGGTGTGCTACAATCAACATCTAATATATAATATGGATGATTTGGAGTCGAAACTATTGGCTCCATCTCATCATTTTTTATTGAAGTTGTACTATTGGTTTGGTTTCTAAATAATCTAACTACTTCTTTATATTCACTCTTACCTGTATCTTCGTTATATGATAAAACTTTATCTCTAACTTCTACATCTTCAATTTTTTTATGTCCATCTTCAGTTACAATAAGTGTTCCAGCTTTAAAGCAAAAACTCTCACTATTAGCA
>JAEYQM010000092.1 GCA_023410025.1 Bacillota bacterium | reverse complement strand
AATGTTATAAAATTTAATGAGGCTCATAGTTTCAAAGAAACTTTTTATATAAGTGCTAAGAATGGCGATAATGTTGAGAAATTATTAAATGAGATTTGTAAAGATCTTGTTGAAGGTCCAATGTATTATCCTAAAGACCAAGTTACCGATCATCCAGAACATTTCATAATTGGCGAAATCATTCGTGAAAAAATTCTTTATCTAACAAATGAAGAAGTTCCTCATTCAATAGCTGTAGTTGTTGATGAAATGAAACCAGATGAAAAAGGGTTGATGAATATTAGAGCAACAATATTTGTTGAAAGATCATCTCAAAAGAAAATCATTATTGGTAAAAATGGTTCAATGATTAAAGAAGTTGGGACACAAGCAAGAAAAGAAATCGTAATGATTTTAGGACAAAAAGTCTACTTAGAATTATGGGTAAAAGTAGAAGAAGATTGGCGTAATAAAAAAGGTCAACTTAAAAAAATGGGTTACTTCTTGGAAAATAATTGAAACTTGTATAATACTCCAAATACTTGATATTATAAGATTAAGGAGTGATTTATATGAGAAACAAATATTTTGAGAAATTTATTAAAACAGGAAATATAGAAGATTACATGAAATATAAAAATAATAAAAAAAATGGTGAAGAAAATGGAGTTAATAGAAGGGATAGTAGTAAAAACAATTGATTATCTTGAAAAAGATAAAATTATTTATCTTATTACTCCCAAAGGGAAAGTTAGTTTAATTTTAAAAGGTGCTAAGAATATAAAGAGTGGTACTTTTATGTATTCAAATGAAATATCAAAGATTGAATATGACTCAAGCAAAAACTATCTAACAGCTGGAAGGCTATTAGATAGTTATGTAAATATTAAATTAAATTATGATAAATTTTCTTCAGTTTTATTAATTATTGAAATTAGTTATTTATTAGTTGACCATATAGATGATTATAAAACATTTTATAATTTCTTAAGTGATATTCTTAAATTAATTAATGATGGACAAAATCATTTATTACTTAATATAATATTTCGTTTAAAGATTCTATATTTACTTGGTGTAGCCCCAGTTTTTAACAAATGTGTAGAGTGTGATAGTCGTGAAAATCTAATAGGATTTTCTTTTTATGGAGGAGGGATGAAATGTTCTTCTCATATTGAAAATAATGATTATATATATGATAATCAAGTGATCAGCGTTTTAAGAGTTTTATATAACACCAAATTAAATGAGATTAATTTAAATATGGATATTGATTTTGGCTCATTAGATGATTTTTTAACAAGATATTATGAGTATTATCTTGGGTTTAAGAGTAAGGTAAAAAAAATTATTGAAGATTGCGAAAAATAATAAGTCATATTATTTGACAAATGTAAAAAAAATGAAAATAAAACCGTTTTACTATTTTAATTATATAAATAATATGTTATAATATTGAAGGGTAATAAATAGGAGGCAAATATGTTTTTTCGAAAAAGTAAAGGATTACATATTAAAGAATTTCCTGGACACAAAGAATTAAGTCTTCATGTTGGACCTATTGAGTTCAGTGATCCTGAATATGTATATATTCCTCTAGTTGAAGGAGGAACTCCATGTGATTGTCTTGTTAATGTTGGAGACAAGGTTAAAGTTGGACAAGCAGTTGCAAATAGAACAGGACGTTTTGGTTTACCATTACATTCATCAGTAAGCGGTGAAGTTACATCGGTAAGCAAGAAAATGTGGCATTCATCAGGTATGATGGTTGCAATGATTGAAATCAAAAATGATTTTTTAAACACTTTAGATCCTAGTATTAAGCCTAATGATGTTAATTCATTAACAAAAGAAGACATTGCTAGAATTGCTAGAGAATGTGGTATCGTAGGTTTGGGTGGAAGTGGTTTCCCTACTTTTGTTAAGTATCAACCTCAAACTGAAATAACAACATTAATAGTTAATGCAGTTGAATGTGAACCATTCTTAACAGCTGACTATACATTGGTTAAAACAAGAACTGATGAATTAATTCGCGGTATTAAGTATGCTATGAAAGCAACAGGTGCTAAAGAAGCATTTATCGCAATTAAGAGCAATAAGGTTGCGGCTATACAAGTACTAAATGATCATATAAAAGATTCTTACATCAAGGTATTCCCATTAAAGGATGTATACCCTGCTGGTTGGGAAAAATATTTTGTTCAAAGAGTTATGAACAAAACATATAAAGCATTACCAAGTGAAGTTGGTGCCGTTGTAAATAACGTTGCAACACTTGTAGCACTTGCGGATGCAGTTGAAAATAATATGCCATTAACTAAGAAATTAGTTACATTTACAGGAACTGGTTTAACTGAACCTAAGAATGTATATGTTAAGATTGGTACTTTAACAAGTGATGTAATTAAAAATATCGGTGGATACAAAGAAAATGTTGAATTGACTTTTGTAGCCGGTGGTTTAATGACGGGTGGAGCTTTAGTATCTGATGAGTTAGTAATAAATCGTTCATTAGGTAGTGTAATTGTAAACGAAGTAATAAAACAAGCTCCAGCAATTCCATGTATGGGTTGTGGTAAATGTGTTGTTAACTGTCCAGTATTTTTATCACCAATTGAAATTAAACGAGCATTTGATGCAAAAGATAATGAAAAACTTGCTGAGTTAAGATCTGAAAAATGTATTGCTTGTGGATTATGTTCATACATTTGTCCATCAAGAATTGAATTGACAGAAGCTACAACAAAAGCTCGCGCAATCGTATTAAAAGGTAGGAAATAATTATGGCAAACCAAAAGAAATTTGCATTAGCTAAAGGTCCTTATATTAGAACTGCTGATTGGGGTCGTAATACTCATACAATCATGCGTGATTTTATCATTTCTATATTACCACTTATTTTATTTGCTTGGTATAAAAATGGTATTAAACCATTAATTGATGGCAATGTTGGTGTATTCCAAATGTTATATCCATTATTATTTATTTTAATTGGTGGATTAACAGCTTACGTTGTTGAAGGATTATATTTCTTAATATTTTTTAAAGAAAAAAATATATTTACAAAACTTTCTAATTCATTTGCAATTATTCCAGGATTATTACTAGCAATGGTATTACCATTACATACACCAATTTGGGTATTAGTATTTGGTGTAATCTTTGGAACTGTAATTGGAAAATTAATTTTTGGTGGATTTGGATTTAACCTATTCAACCCTGCATTAATAGGATATGTATTTGTTATTGCTGCGTTTTCTAGCGTAATTAACGCTAATGGCGGATATTTAAATGGAAATGAATTGCTGGTAACTGGTGCTACTCCACTTTCAGATTTCTTCTCTACATTTAAAGAATCAAAAATGTCAATGGATGAAGCATTAAAATCTGCTGGAGGTTTATTAAATATCTTTATTGGTACTATTCCAGGATCAATGGCAGAAACAAGTTCATTATTATGTATTGTTGCTTTAGTTTATTTATTAGTTAGAAAAGTTATAAACTGGAGAATTCCAGTTATCTATATTGGTGGCGTATTTGTATTTACATTGATTATTGGTCTTGTAACTGGTTATGGATTTGACTTACGCTTCCCATTATATAATGTATTTACTGGTGGTGTTATGTTTGGTGCTGTTTTCATGGCTTCTGAACCTGTTACATCTCCTCGTACGCCTAATGGTGAAATTGTGTTCGGGGCTTTCCTTGCAGCTATTACAGTAATGTTACGTTACTTAAAGTTACAAGAAGGTGTTGCAACTACAATTTTATTTATGAACTTATTTACTCCATTAATTGATAATTCAATGGCTAAACTAAGAGTAAGTGATAGTCCTAAGAAAATGGTTGTTACATACGTACTAATTGGTGTTGGTGTATTAGCTATATTCGGATTTACACTACTTCAAATGGGGGTATAATCAATGAAAAAACATATGAATTTAATTATATTTTCTGTTGCTTTTGTTTTAATTGTTGCGCTAGGTATTTTAGTTAATTCATTAACTGCAAAAGATAAAGAATATTATAAAGAATTAAATTATGTCAGAAGTCTTTTAAATGGTGTTGAAGTTTCAAGTTATGAATTATCAAACCAAAAATTCTTTTTACCAGCAGAAGATGGTACAAAGATTACAAAAAGATACAATGCTTATAAAAATAAAGAATTAGTTGGTATTGTTTATGTTGGTACGACTAAAGGTTATAAAGATGGTTTAGAAGTAGCTATCGGTATTGATGCAAAGAAAAACTTTATTGTCGGCGCTAAGATCGTAAGTAGTAATGAAACTGGTATCTTCTTAGACGCTTTAGCAAAAACTGATTTCTTTAATCAATTTAAAAAGAAAGATATGTCTAGATATAATATAGATTTCTTTCTTTCAACTGGTGCTACTCCAATTAGTGGAAATCGTGATATTGTTGCTCCATTTACATCAACTGGTATTCAAAAAGTTATGTTAATGGCTAGAAAACAATATGCAAATGACACAAGTTTTGTAATGCCTATTGGAATTTCACTTGTTTCTAAGTCAGTTGATTTTAATAATATTAATCAATTTAACTATGTATTAAAATTAGGAGACAAAGAATTTAAAGTTGTAGTTAATAAAAACTATGATATTGTTTCTATTGAAGATGAAACTCAAAGAACAGCAGCTCAAGATTTTATTAAGAAAAATCAAATGACTGATTACATTGATACAGTGTCTACTGAAGGAAATGTAACAACTGTTGTTATTAAGACTTCAGCATATAGTGCTACTGCTACAACAACTGTTAAAATTACTGATGGATCAGTTACTGATGTTAATATTACATATTCTTCAGATCAAACATATGATCAAAATGAAGAATACTATGATGGTCCAGATAGTGGCAAGACTTATGATAATGCAAATCAAGAAATTTTAAATAACACTGATGTATATATTATTACTGGTGCAACTGTAACAGGAAATGCATTACGTAATGCACAAAATATTTTAAGAGGATATTTGGAGGCTCATTATGAATAAAAGCATTAAATATGGAGCATTCTTATTTATTCTGTTAGCAATTCTTGGGGCTTTATTAGTATTAGTTAATGATATTACTGCTCCGATTATTGAAGAAAGAAGATTAGCAAAAATTAAAGAAACAATAAAAGAAATTCTTCCAAATATTGAATCATTTACTGAAGAAACTGGAAATATTAAAAATTTACCTAATGAAATAACTAATGTTTATTTAACTTCTGATAAAAAAACTGCAATTTATGTTACAGCTACATTAGGTTATGATAATGGTACAATTAGAACATTAATTGCTTTTAATGTTGAAGATAATACTATTATTAATTATAAAGTTACTGAAGCTGATAAGCAAACAGAAGGATATGGATCAGAAGCTAAAACTTATGATTTTAAATTTGCTGGTAAAACAGCTGAAACTTTCGCTAAAATGGATGTTGAAAAAGTAGATAAAACAAATCAAGATTTGGTTATTTCTGGAGCCACAAGAACTTCAAAAGCTGTTTTAAATGGTGTAAATATTGCTTCTCAAAATTTCTTGGAAGTGTATGGTGGATAATATGAATCAAAAAGAAAACTTTTTAAAAGGAATATTTAAAGAAAATCCTATTTTAGTTACTATGTTAGGTTTATGTCCTACACTTGCAATTACAACAAAACTTGAAAATGCATTAGGTATGGGGCTTGCTATTTTATTCGTATTAACAATGAGTAATTTAATTATTTCATTAATCAGAAAAATGGTTCCAAATGAAATTCGTATTCCTGTATACATTGCAGTAATCGCAACATTTGTAACAATTGTTAAGATGTTATTACAAGCATTCTTACCATCATTAAATAGTTCATTAGGAATTTTCATTCCATTAATCGTTGTTAACTGTATTATTTTAGGTAGAGCTGAAGCTTTTGCTTCTCAAAATGGACCTTTATCAAGCGTAGTAGATGCTATTGGTATGTCAATTGGTTATACAGCAATTCTAGCTTTAATATCTATTGTTAGAGAATTCCTAGGTTCTGGAACTATTACAGTTTGGGGAGATTTAGTTTTAAATATTAATAAATTATTTGATAAAGATAAATTAGATATTTTCTCTAACTTCTTTGTTAGCCCTGCTGGTGCATATATTGTATTAGGGCTAATCTTCGGAACTGTTGCTGCAATTAGAGGCAAAAAGAAGAAAGCAGGTGCAAGCAATGAATGATGTTATTAAATGGTTAGTTTCAGCCGTATTAGTTGAAAATGTTATTCTATCTCGATTCTTAGGAACTTGTCCTTTTCTTGGGGTTTCTGGTAAAAAGAGCTCTGCGTTAGGTATGGGATTAGCTGTAACATTCGTTGTTACTCTATCTTCAGTAGTTTGTTGGGCATTATATGAATTTGTATTAACTCCAGCAGATATGAAATACATGGATACAATTGTATTTATCGTTGTTATTGCTGCGTTAGTTCAAATTATTGAAATGTTTATTAAAAAAGTATCACCAAGTTTATATCGTAGTTTAGGAATTTATTTACCTTTAATCACTACTAACTGTGCTGTGTTAGGTTTAGCACAAATAGTTACGGGAGAACAATTTAACTTCCTAAAAACATTAGTATATTCATTTGGTTCAGGATTTGGATTCTTATTTGTAATCTTTATCTTCTCATCAATGAGAGAAAGATTAGACAGAGCTCCAGTTCCTACTCCATTTAAAGGTATTCCAATTGCTTTAGTAATGGCTTGTATTATGGCTATGATCTTTGGTAGATTTGGAGGAATCGTATAATGTTCTTATTCGATTTTAATACACATATTTTACCAGTATTAGTTCTAGCTTTAGTAGGTTTAGTATTTGGTATCCTAATAGCTGTACTTTCTAAAGTGTTTTATGTGGAAGAAGATGTAAGATTAGAAACTCTAACTGGAATGCTTCCTGGATATAATTGTGGCGCTTGTGGTCATCCTGGTTGTAATGGTCTTGCTAAAGCCATTATTGAGGATGGGGCGTCTGTAGACTCATGCAAACCAATTAAACCTGATCAAAAAGAAGTAGTTAAAGAGTGGATCCGTAACCACCTCAATGCTGCTGAATAATTGATTTTGTTTAAAGGTTATATACAATAAGAAATTTTTTATAGGAGGAGAAAAAATGAAAAAGTTTTTAAGCGTTTTAATGCTTGCGCTACTTTTAGTAGTGTTTACTGGATGTTCAAGTAGAACATTCGTTGCTGATGGAACATACGCAGCATGGAAGTTAACATCAACTTCATCAAATTTATTATTAGCTGATGGTACTACAGCTAAAGACAGTGCTGGAACTGTTATTAAAGTTAATACTCCAGTAATTGTTACTGTAGAAGTACTAATTCAAAATGATAAAATTGTAAGTTACAATATTGATGAATTACAATCTAAACCTTATGTAGCAGTTGACAAAACAACTAAATTACCTAAATATGATGCAGAAACAGGAGTTGTTTCTGGAGTTACTTGGGAATGGAATGCAATGACTAAGAAAGAATTAGAATATGGTTACGGAATGGAAACTCAAGCAGCTCAAGGTGAATGGTTTATTCAAGCTTTAGCAATTGAAAACTATTGGTTAGAAAATGGAATCGTTGATGAAACTACACCTATTACAGGCGCTACAATTCATTACAATGATTATGCAGAAGTAGCTAATAAAGCTGTTCAAAATGCAAAAGACGGAATCGTTAGTGCAATTACTGATAAAGAACATTATACATATGATGTTACTTATGTAACTGGTAAAATCAATAAAGATGGTAAAATCTCTGATATCAAATTAGATGCACATTTATTTGGTAATACTAATGCCAACACTTATGTAGTTGGTCATGCTGATTACTTAAAATTTGATTGGAATGCAGAAAGCAAATACGCTTCTTATCCTGAAATGAACGGAAAAAAATGGCAAGATCAAATTGATACTTTAAATGCTTACATCAATGAATACGGATGGGATGGATCATTAATGAGTGGTAATGCAACTAATTCTACAAAAGGAATCAACAAACGTGGAGAAGCTGTAGATGCATTATCAACAGTTACTGTTCAAACTTACCGCGAAGTTTTAGTAATGAATAAATTATTAAAATATTTCCCTCAAGCTTGGAAATAATATAATCTGTTGTTTTAAAACAAAAAATACTTTAAGCGAAACTAAAGGAGTCTGGAAACAGACTCTTTTTTTGTCACCCAATATTCCTATGCCTCATAAAATACGTATATAGGTAAAGGAATGAAAATATGATTTTAAAAAAAGAAATGATTAGTTTTTTAGATGCGAGATCTTTATTTAATAAAATAAAGATTAATGAGAATTTAAAAACACA
>JAEYQM010000083.1 GCA_023410025.1 Bacillota bacterium | reverse complement strand
AAAAAAGGAGAAATATTATGAAATTTAAAAGATTATCTTTAATTCTAGTTTTTTTAATTACGTTTGCATTAGTAGGTTGTAAAAACAAAACCGCTGATTCGGGATTCAAAGAAGTTAATACTTTAATAGATTTTTCATTTTATAAACAACTAGCTATTGATCCATCGAACCTCACTAATAGTTACGAAATTGATGGTGAAGAATATAACTATTCTTCCGTAAGTACATTTCTACCTGTTTTAGGTTCTAATCTTGCAGTTAAACAATCAAATACTTACGGTTACTATACCTTGTATAATTGGAAAACAGGAGTAAATGTATCTGAAAATATAAGAAGTATTGGGTTATATGGAAGTTCAGAGTTTAGGGAAAGATACTATGTTTTATACCATCCAACCCTTCCAATTGTAGCATTTGGTGAATATAATTCAATTTCATCAACGTACACAATTAAATATTGTGATCCATATGGGAAACAAATCTATATAGAAACAGCTAATTATCTAACTCTATCAATCTCTTTTACAAAAACAATTGATGATACAACATATTTTGTTGTCTCTGATCCAAACAGAGTACATAATATATGTTTTCAATATACTGTAGACCCAAATACAAATCAATATAATGTAAAGTTTATTACAGATAATGATTACAGTAGTGTTATAGAAAATCTTGAGGAAGAATATAATGATGGTTTAGTGCCATTTTACGATAATAAGGGGAATATTATAGCTTATTATACCTTTAATCATAATTATGGCAATTTATTTATATATGACAAAAACAAGAGATTTTTAAACAACGTATCACTAAGTTCATTTAGACTATTGGATTCTAGAGCTTTTAGACTTGAAACTAAATTAGTATATTATTATAATGAGGAAGTAAAAGCAGCAACAGAAACGCAGAGCGGTAAACCAAGTTATAAAACCAGATTGCTAGTCATTGACTTATTAACTGGAAAGATAAAGTTTACTGATAATTATAAATATTATATTATTGATTATGAAGATTATGAATTTAATAATAAATACTATTATACTTCTATCCTTTTTAATGAATTAAATAATTTAGGAGAAAAAAGTGATATTACAAAATGTGCGGTTTTAAAAAATGATATAGCAATAACTAAATCTTACATATATGATGGTTCAAACTTAGCAGCATATAAAATTGATGAAAAAAGATTACTAGTAATGTATGAAAATAATTACTATATTGTTTCTGAGAAGGGAAAGAAATATTTAAATGGATTTGTTTTGGTTTCAATATCTGATAATGGTGACATAATTTATAAAAACCATAATAATAAATACTATATGTGTGCACTAAAGGATTTAGAAAGCTCATATAGTAATCTAAACAATGGCAAAGACTACATATCAAGTTCTCTTTATAATGGGATTAGATATTCCTATTCATTTAATATCTTAGAAAATAATTATCTTGTTGATAATAATAATTATAAAGTTCAATATAATTTTTCATCACTTGTCGATTCTGGAATTTTTGTTACAAATAATGCAGTTTATATTGGCGAAAAGAAAATTCTTGAAGAAAGAGATAAATTAATTACCTATGTTGAAGTGTATCAAACATTTAATGATGGCGGAAAATTATATGCAGTAACTTATAAAAACAATAGAGATTCTAGTTTAACTTATAAATATTTTATATATACAAAAAAATTAACTAATTAAATATTAGCAGTATAAAGAAACGCAATTGAATTTTTTGACACCATAAGAAAAAGTAGTATTGAATAATATATATAAAGAATTTATTTAAAAAACAGAAAGGTGTGATTCCCTAAATTTATTAGGAGTCATACCTTTTAAATTTGTTATATTCTCCAATCACAATAATATATTTAAAAAAATTGTAACGCATTCAAAATTTTATTACAATATTTAACTTGTTTTATATCTTTAAACAATTATTGGTAAATAAAAAGTCCTAAAATAAATAATGATAAAATCATTATCTACTTTAGGATTATATAAAGTATTTACTTTCTTTCTGTAAGAACTCCATCTACAATTACATAAACGCGATCGCAGAATTCTAACATTCTTTCATCATGGGTAACCATAATCGTAGCTTTCTTTTGTTCTTTTGTTTCTTTTGCAAGTAACTTTACAACATCATAAGCTTTTTTCGAATCTAAGCTTGCTGTAGGTTCATCAGCAAATATAACACTTGGTTTATGATACAATGCCTTTGCAATAGCAACTCTTTGTCTTTCACCACCAGATAGTGCATTAGGATATTTGTTCCTTAATTTTTCAACACTTAGTTTATCAAATAATTCATCTATCCACTGGTTATCAACTTTTGTTTTTTGAATTTTGTTATATAAAACCATTTGTTCCTTTACTGTTAAGAATGGAATTAAGTTTGAAGCTTGAAGGATAAATCCTATTTTTTCAAGTCTTATTTTTGACTTTTCTTTAACATCTAATTCACTAAATGGTTCTCCTTCTAATAATACTTTACCTGTTGTTGGTTTTTGAAGACCTCCAAGTATTGTTAGAAATGTAGATTTACCACTTCCACTTGGTCCAATGATTGCAACTAATTCACCCTCATATGCTACAAAATTAGTAGGTTTTAAGGCATTAATTACATTGTCACCTTGAAGAAAGTCTTTTGTTACATTTTTCATTTCAATTAATGCTCTCATACTAACCTCCTATTGCGCGTAATGGATCTATCTTTAATACAGCACTGACTGAGAACATTGCACCAAATAGAGCAAACAAGAAAAATGCAGCTGTAATTATTACATAGAATAAATAATTAATTGCAAATGGTATTACTTCTCCTAAAAAGATACCAGTTATAACTGTAAGGGCTAACCCCAATATAATACCAATCAATACAAGTAAGAATGTTTGAACAATTACAGATCCAGCAATATAGCCATTAGAAATTCCTTGAGCTTTCATAACTCCAAACATACTTGTTTTTTGAATTGTTAATACATAAATAAATATTCCTAATACAAAGGCAACAATAATTATTAAGAAAATAATCATTGTTGTAAATGTAAGAACTTGGGCAGTATATCCTGGCAATGTTGAAATATAATCATCTGTTATATAAGATAATAGGTTTGAAGGTAGGTTACTACTACTTCCTTGAACTATTACACCACTATATAAATCAGGTGTATTCACATTTCCATAACGATATTCTTGCCAAGTCTTAAGACTCATATATACTACAGGAGCTGTTTGATAAGTTGATTTTGTTGAAAATCCTATAATTTCATATTGTTGGTCACTACCCGTAACTCCAAATAAATCTCCTACTTTATATCCTTCTTTTTTAAGTTCTTCATCTACTATTACTTTATTACCAGTTAAATTTAAATTCTTTAATTCATTCGGCATTATAAAACTATCTTCGATTCCAAAGAAATAAACATCAACTCTTGAAGCTAATACATCTTCAGCAAGTGGATTATTTATAACAGCAGGAAATAGTCCTAGTTTAGCCTTTTTACCATTTACACTTATACTATCAAAATCATTTTGAGTCATATAGGACATCATCATATTATCATTAGAATCTACTGTAATGATAATTTCATCTGCATTCCACTTTTCAACAGCATTTGTATATGAAGAAGATAGTCCATATGCAAGTGATGTAAGAAAGTAGACAAGATAACTAATTAGGACAATTACAGCAATTATTAATGCAAATTTACCTTTTGTATATTTTAATTCTTTTGTCGCTAAAAACATGGTTATTCACCTTTTCCTTTAAGTAATTTTTCTATGTCCATTGAAATTTTTTGTAGTTTTACTAAAGGACTATATCTTTTAATTACACGACCTTCTTGATTAACGAGGAACTTTGTAAAATTCCATTTAATTCTTTTATTAAAAATTCCCTTTTGATGTCTTTTTAAATATGTATATAAAATAGACTCATCTTCACCATTAACATTAACTTTTTGAAATCTTGGAAACTTAGTGTCATATTTTTCAACACAGAATTGATCTATTTCTTCTATTGTTCCTGGTGCATCCTTTCCAAATTGATTACATGGGAAATCTAAAATTTCTAATCCATTTTTTTGATATTTTTCATATAACCATTGTAAACCCTCATATTGTTTTGTGAAAAAACACTGCGTAGCAGTATTAACAATTAATAATACTTTGCCCTTATAATGTTCCATCTCAACAACATTATTATTTATATCTTCAATACGAATTTGGTATAAACTCATTATATTACCCTCCTATTGTATTATAATTATACCATATTTCGACAAAAAATTCTAAAAAATGCTTTTTTTATTATGATTATTTTTGATTAATATTAAAGGTTCTTATCAATATAAACACTTATTTTATATAATTTTGCTATTAAATTTATTACTAGCAAGTATGTTTAATCAGTATAAAACAAGATATCATAAATATTATAATATTTGTATTTTAAATTAATAAAATTAAAAAAAGTTAAAACTTTATAGTTTTAACTCTTATAATAACAATTTATTATTTTTAACAGGCTAATTAAAAATTAATTTGCTTATATAACCTCTGTTTACTTAACTTCTTCTATTTTTCCATACCTTCAGATTGAATATATTCATCAATCGCATTGGCTACAAGTTTTGAAATTCTAACCGCTTCAACAACTGTCTTAGCTCCTGTAACAACATCACCTGATGCAAATACACCATTTCTACTTGTACGTCCTAATTCATCCGTTTCTACTAATCCTCTACTAGTAACATTAATACCTTTAGATGAGTTAACAATTACAGCTCTTGGTCCTTGACTAATAGCAATAATTACCGAATCACAAGCAAATAATTTTTCTGTCCCTTTACTAGGAGTAGCTATTTCATTATTGTTTTCATCTACAGTAACTTCAGTATCAGCTAGCATTACTCCACCATCAACAAATTCAACAGCTGTTTTATAGAATTCAAATTGTACACCATCAATCTTTGCAAATTCAACTTCGTGTTGACGAGCCGTGATTGTTGTTTCACCCTTATTACATAAAATAAATACTTGTTCTGCTCCATGTCTATAGGCTGTTCTTGCAACGTCCATTGCTACATTTCCAGCACCAATAACAGCTATCGTTTTACCCAATTCATATACATTTGGATTTCTTAGGTATTCAATTGCATAATGAACATGTCCTAAAGTTTCACCTTTAATATTAAGTTTAGCTGGTCTCCATACACCTGTACCAATATATACTGCTTTAAAATTATCTCTAAATAGATCATCAACTGTTATATTTGCACCAATTGTTGTATTTGGTTTAATCTTGATTCCCATTTCACGCATCTTTACAGTAAAGCGATCAATTATTGATTTTGGTAATCTAAATTCAGGAATACCATATCTTAAAACACCACCAATTTGATCGTTTTGTTCAAAGATTGTTACATCATAATCACGTTGGGCAAGTGTCATTGCAATAGTAATTCCAGCCGGTCCTGAACCAATAATAGCAACTCTTCCTTTACTATTATTTGAAACTTTTGGTTTGTAGATATTTAAATAATAATCAGAAATATAATTCTCAATAGCACTAATATGTACAGGAGACCCTTTTCTACCTAACACGCAATGTCCCTCACATTGATTTTCTTGTGGACACACATGGCAACACACTAAAGATAATGGATTATTTTCTAATAATAATTTACCTGCATCAGGTATTTTACTATCTAGTAAAAGTTTAATTGCATCTCTAATTGGAGTTCCTACTGGACATCCTTTACTACACATCGGATTTTTACACTGCAAACATCGTTTTGCATCCTCTATTACATGTTTACTCATTTTTACACCTTCTATCATATTTTATATTTATATATCTTCTACTTAAGAAAATAGTTATTATAAATTATTAAGGGTATAAAAAAACCCTATGTTTATAGTTTTAAGAATAAAGATATAGTTTCAAATTTTGATATTATATTTATAATAAAATATCAAAATTTAAAGAAATTTGTTTAATTAACATTTTATATTATACTCTTTTTTTAAAATAAATCAAGTTAATCATTAAATGCATATATAATGGTTTTGTTATATCATAAGATAAAGATTATTATTTTATATCAAATAAATAAAACCCCCATTTTTTTCTACTTTTAAAAATAAAAGTTATACTAATAGTGATAACCAATCTCCTTTTCAACATAACTATTAATCAATATTTTAAAAAATCAAGGATACATTTTATAGTATCCTTGATTATTATTTAAAGCATAAAATAAAGTAAACTTATAAACAAACTATATTAATTTAATTACCAAAAGAATAATTTAACTTAACATGTTCTTTATCTGGGAATGCTAATTTATAAATATTGAATGATTCTTCAATTAGATTAACTATTTCTTCCCTATTACTTGTATAGTCTATTTCTATATTAATTTCCTTACCATCGTACCAATCATCAATAAAATTTGTCTTAAAAAAAATTTTCTATAAAATTAGATTTTGCTTCTATATTCATATTTAATCCTGCAAACTTTATATTAAGAATCTTGTTATATTTTTCACTTGGGAAAACACCATTAAATAAATAACTAAAAGATTCTAACTTATCATAAATAATTATTGAATTAATATTATTATAGACAAATGCCCTGGTCTCAACTTTTTTCAAATTTTTTGGTAATTTAAGTTTTTCACTACTAATACTTCCTTGAAAAGCACAACTTCCAATATACTCTACAGAATCAGGTATGTTTATTATCGTAGGTAATTGATCATCTCTAAAACAAAATGTATTAATAAAGGCTCTTTCCCCAATATATAGTAAACCATCAGGCAAATTTATTTTATAATAATTAGTATATGAAGCAGCATGATCACTTATTTTTTCACTGTATTTGGTATTGTTAAAACAACATCTTGTGATAATGCTTTGGAAATATATACAATTTCATCTCCTTCTTTTGTCATAATGACTATATTTCCATCAATTTTTACTTCTTTTAAATATCTATGATTTAGTGGTACAACTATATCTATATTAGAAGTATAATAAAAAGCAAAAGCAAAATACTTACAATTTGTAGGAATTACTAATTTTTTTAATTCACTAAACTGATACGTGTTAAATGTATTAGCAGCAATTGTTTCTATACTATTTGGAAGTATTATTTCTTTAAACACTATATCATTAGGTAAGGTTTTAAAACCTAATGCTATAACCGGTTTCTTATCATATTTACTTGGAATAATAAGTTTTGTGTCTTT
>JAEYQM010000066.1 GCA_023410025.1 Bacillota bacterium | reverse complement strand
TATTAAAAATGGATATTATTTTAAATAATTCAATCTTAGATAGTGATGAACATGCTAATATAAGTCTAACTTCTTATACTTACTTAAAAGATAGTGATTCATTTTATGAATATCTTGAAAGTAGTATTGATATTGATTTTAATGATATTTATTTATATGGAAATGCTAATATTTACTTAAAAGATCTAAAAGCATATTTAGATTTAAAAGCACAAACAAAAAGAAATGGAAACACAATTACCCTTGAAAACAAGGAAAAAATGACTGTTCCGGAGTTTTTAAATTTTGAAGAAGTAAATGCCCTAATTAACCTATTTAGAAAAGGTGAATTAGACATTATCTCAACAAAAGACTTTAAAGATATAATTAAAAATAATATTAGTAAATTAGAAATATTAGAAAAATCTAATGATTTAATCATTAATTATAACTTCAATAATGAAGAAGTTATAACAATAATAGAAAAACTTGGTCAAAGTTTTTCAAAGTATAATAGTGTTATTGAAACTATAGATGATGAAACTTCCCTTAAATTATCTATTAAAACAACTAATTTAGAGACTACTTCCCTATCACTTGAAGGTAATGTTGCTTTTAAATTAAATGAAAGAAAAACCACATCAAATATAAAAATTATTATTGATTACAAATCAAAAGAACCTATACTTCCAACAAAACTTGATGGATATAGAGAAGTTGAGTTTTTCACAGTAATTAAATATTTACAAAACTAATCCAACTAAAAAGTTGGATTTTTTTATACTAAATATAAAAAAAGTTAACTCTAAAAAGAAGTTAACTAAAATATTTTTTATAAATCACGATTAGAATAAAATTTGCATGATAATGAATATGATAAATATAGTATTAAAACTGATGATATTAATAAAATTCCGGATATTAATATAGGATTACTATATATCCAATCAATTGTATTAACTAGCCATTCTTGGAAACCTTCACTTAAAAACCAAGCAAAGTATACACCCATTATTACAACTGTTACTCCAGCTAATGGAATATAAAAACCAATTGCTTTACCTTTAGCATATCCAATCTTAAATAAAGTTGGAAACATGGAAAGATTTATAATTGAATAAAATAATAAACTTCCACAGATAAGTAACCAAATTGTTTTAAAATCACATGTAAATGTACGTTCGAAAAATATTGATGTATCTTTTAATATAGATGACATTAAAATGGTAACAATGACTCCAAATATAATCCCAGATAGTTGCATAATTAAAGATAAAGAGTATCTTGTCTTTACAATATCAATTCTAGTAATTGGTAGTGTTAGATATAAATTATCAAGTTTACCTTTTTCCTCTACAGCAAATGGATTTACAGAAAAAGAAAGCATTATAAAAGAAATTAGAGGTATTATTATAGCTTCGCTAAGTAGACCATAAATTATTACCATAATTGGTAAAATAATAATTCTAAACCAATAAAACTTCATGCTAAGCCAATCAAGTTTAATCATGTTAATCATTTTTTTGATCCCCTTTCAAAAAATACAACAATGTTATCAATAGTTGCTTTTTCTATTATTGTATTTGCATCAAAGCCCCCAATATGTTCAATATCCATTAGGCATTCATATCCATAGGAATTTTCTCTTATTCCAATTGCAAATTGACGTTTATTTTCAGGAATTGCTCCCCCTTTAACAACACAATATTTATTTAGTAGATCATCTTTATAGCCACTAAATACAATACTACCATTACTGATATATACAATCATATCAGCAATACGTTCAAGATCACTTGTTATATGTGTTGAAAAAAGAATTGTGCGATCTTCATTAATCATATAATCTTGCAACATATCTAAGAATTCTTCACGGGCAACAGGGTCTAATCCTCCTGTCGGTTCATCAAGTAGAAGAAGTTTTGCTTCATGGGCAAGGTTAACGGCAATGGCTAATTTCATCTTCATTCCACGTGATAAGTTTTTAAATTTAATCTTAGGATTAATTTCAAATCGTGATAAATATTTACGATATTCTTCACCATTCCAATTTGGATAAAATGGTTTAATCCCTTTTTCAATGTCTAGAGCTGTCCAATCTTCTTGAAAATAAGGTTGATCAAACATTACTCCAATATCTTTCTTTGCTGTTACATCCCCATCTGCTTTTCCAAGTAATCTGACTTCACCATCATCTTTTTTAATCATTCCTAGCATTGCTTTTAAAGTTGTAGTTTTTCCTGAACCATTAGTACCTACAAATCCACAACAAATTCCTGTTGGAATTGATATATTAATATTTTTTAGTGAAAAGTTAGAATAATATTTGCAAAGATTATTAATTTCAATTGCATTATTCATTATATTTCTCCTCCAATTTTTTTTGTAAATCATTTAAATTAAGTCCGGCCGATTTGCCTTTATTAACAGCCGTTTGAAGTGCTTCTTCAATTTCCTTCAAATACTCTTCACGTACTAAATCTGCATTCCCCTTAATAAAGCATCCACGTCCTTGTACGGTATAAATTAATCCTTCAGCCTCTAAATCCCCATAAGCACGAGTAGTTGTTATTACACTCACACGTAAATCACGAGCCAGTTGACGCATTGATGTAAGAGGTTCTCCTGGTAAAAGTTCACCTGATAATATCTGTGACTTTATCTGCGATTTTATTTGTTCATATGCAGGAACATCGCTTTGTAATGAAATAATTATAGCCAATATATTTACCTCCTAAAATATATACTGTATATATATAATATACGCAGTATAAACAGATTTGTCAACTAATTTTAAAAATAAAAATCCAACTTATAAAGTTGGAATATTTTTTTGGTGCAAAATTGTCATTTTATGATATAATAATAGTAGTATTTATAATTATATGAACAGGGAGAAAGAAAATGACAACATCTTTAAATTTATTTTTGCTATCCTTTGGTCCTATTCAAAAAACTATATTTGGTATTGCATTTATCTTCTTATGTACTACACTAGGAGCAGCTATAGTGTTTGTAGTTAAGAATAAATTTAGCGATAATTTTAATAGAATATTTTTAGGGTTTGCAGCCGGGGTTATGATTGCCGCTGCGGTATGGGGACTTCTTTTACCAGCCCTAGAAGATACATCTAACCCAAATATCCCACAATGGGTTCCACCTACTGTTGGATTTATCTTTGGGGTTGTATTCTTATTATTATTAGACGTAGTATTACCACATTTACATATTAATGATGACCAACCAGAAGGATTAAAAACAAAATTAAACAAAACAACAATGATGGTATTTGCAATTGGCCTACATAATGCCCCAGAAGGATTAGCAGTAGGACTTGCATTTGGATATGCTTTAAAATCAGGTGATCCAGCTTTATTTACTTCAGCATTAGGTCTTGCTATTGGTATTGGATTACAAAACTTTCCAGAAGGAGCAGCAGTAGCAATTCCATTAAAAGAATCAGGATTATCAAGAAAGAAAGCTTTCTTTATAGGATCTATAAGTGGGTTTGTTGAACCGGTATTTGCAGTTATAGGGATATTACTTGCAAATAGTTTAGCAGCAATTATGCCATGGTTCTTAGGATTTGCAGCTGGAGCAATGATTTATGTGGTTGTAGAGGAATTGATACCTGAAGCACAACTTGATAGTCATAAACACTTAGGAACTCTATCATTTATAGCAGGTTTCCTAATAATGATGATATTAGATGGAATATTATAGGAAGTACTTGAAAAAGTACTTTTTTTCTTTATATAGCAATTAATCTTTGTTATATAAGTATATATTGTTTAAAGAATATTAGTTTAAATAATTAATTCGATAAATATTGACATAAAAATCAATAAATATTATAATTAAACAAAACAGGGGGATGCTTTAATGGAATCTAAATTTACGGGTGGCCTATTAGGTCTTATTGGTATTAGTATTTTATCTTGGTTATTAGTTATAATTACACTAGGTATTGGAGTACCATGGGCAGTTTGTTTAAAAGAGGACTGGTATGTTAAGCACACAATCATTGATGGGAAGCAATTAAAATTTGATGGTAATGGTGTACAATTGTTTGGAAACTATATTAAATGGTTTTTACTTACAATTATTACTTTAGGTATCTATAGTTTTTGGTTAGGTATCAATATGAAAAAATGGGTTGTAAAACATACTCATTTTATTTAATAAAATATTTTACCTCTCATTTATTATATAAGTTTTTATATTGAGTGTTCTTGATGTAGATGTAGTTGCATTAGTTTTAATTATTTATAATGCTTTTTAAGATTTGATAGTTATAGTAGAAATGTAAGACAAAAAACATTATTCAATATTTGACTTATAAATTTATAAGAACTAGATAAATTTAAAGCTCAGAAAGTCAACAATATATAATATAAATTATAAAGATACGCTTAATTTCTATTTTAAGGTATTGATAATACATAAAAAATGAATAAGTATTTTTAATAAAAAAATAGATACTAAATTATTTTATATTATTTCTTGCTGCTACATTTTTATATAATAATGTTTAGTATTATGTTAAAACTAAGTAATTAAATTCATTATTTTAATAACTTATATAAATATAATTTGATTCAAGTATTGAGATCTAAAACTAAGATCGGTCAATGTAATGTCTACCATGTGTATAGATATATAAATTATGACCATAATGGAAAAATAAAAGTAAGAAATTTTGTTTTACTAATAATGAGTATTATGAAAATATGCAGAAATATTATAGTTATTGTAATAATATTTAACGCAATATTTTATCAAAGTATAATGTGATTATTATAGGCTTATCATTTATAGATGCAAATATGAAATTACATTTAAGAGAACGTTTAAATAATGGATGTAATAATTAAATATCTGTTTTTTAAAAACTATCAAAATTTAAAGGTTAGGGTACAAAAATTAAATTAATAATAAGTAAATATAAATTAATTTAGCAAATATATTTTGATTCACTTGGTGTAAAGATATTATATATGCACGAT
>JAEYQM010000004.1 GCA_023410025.1 Bacillota bacterium | reverse complement strand
GTGGAAGAGGAATCAATAGTTAAATTAATAGAGAAAATGTTAGTTAATATTATTTTAACTGGTTGTAATGGTGGACTATGATTTTTATTTGTGATATAATATTAATGTCAAGTAAAGTTGAAAGCTTTAAAGGAGAAAAAAATGAAGCAAAATAAACTTTACAATGCGGCAATCTATTGTAGGTTATCGTTAGATGACGGAAATGAAGGTGATTCATCAAGTATTAAAACTCAAAAAATAATGTTAGAAGAATATGTGAAAGAAAAAGGATTTAATATCTATGATTATTATATAGATGATGGATTTAGTGGCTTAAATTTCAATCGTCCTTCGTTTAAAAGAATGATTAAAGATATTGAATCAGGTTTTGTTAATCTTGTTATTACAAAGGATTTATCAAGGTTAGGAAGAGATTATATTATGACTGGCTACTATAATGAAATATTTTTTCCAAGTCATGATGTAAGATATATCAGTATCAATGATAATGTGGATACATTATACGATAATAACGATATAGCTCCATTTAAGAATATTTTAAATGATATGTACGCTAAAGACATATCAAGGAAAGTTAAAAGTGCTAAAAGACTTTTAATGCAAAAAGGTATGTATATGGCTGCTCAACCTCCATATGGATATAAAAAAGATCCAAATGATAAGAACCATTTAGTAATAGATGAAGAAGCAGCAAAGACAGTAAGATTAATCTTTGATTTAGCACTTACTAATATTGGTGTTGTTAAAATTACTAGAGAACTAAATAATAGAAAAATTGTTCCACCTAGTATTTATAAAGCTAATAATGGAGATTTAAGATTTACAAAACTCACCTCAACAAGAAGACAAATGTATAAAAACTATGATATAGAAACTTGGAACACTGTAACAGTTGGTGCAATCTTAAGAGATATAGTTTATATTGGTGATATGGAAAATCACAAATATGAAGTAAAAAACTATAAAACTAAAAAATGTACAAAAGTTCCAAAAGAAGAACATATCATAGTAAGAAATACACATGAAGCAATAATATCAAGATCTGACTTTGAACATGTCCAAGAATTAATAAGACATAGACAACGCCCATCTAGACATAATCATCCTAATCTATTTAAAGGTCTAATAAAGTGTGAAAATTGTGGAAGAACATTAAACCTTTATTATAACAAAAGAAGAGATGGAAGATTAGTATGGGGATATCGTTGTATTGGCAATTCTGTAAGAAATGGAATAGATACAGAAGCTAATACTATAAGATATTTAGAAATATATAATGTCGTAAAAGATAAAATAAAATCCTTAATAACATCACTTAATTTAAGTGATGATGTATTCTTAAACGCAATTATTGAGAAAGCTAATACAGACGATGAATTACAAAAACTAGTCGATGAAAAAAATAAACTTCTTGTAAGACTACAAAAAATAGAGAAAATTGTCATAAAGCTTTATGAAGATTTAATAGAAGAAAATCTAAGTAGTAGTAACTATCAAAAGATGTTAGATAAATATCAAGAAGAACAAAAAGAAATAAATAATCGACTAAAAGAAATTGAAGATAAGTTTTTAAAAAATTCATTAAATGCAAATAATATTCTTAAATTAAAACAAGCATTAAAAGAATATCTTAACTTTGATGAATTAACTCCGGAATTAGTTAATAGCTTAATAGACCATATAACATTAAGTCATATTAAAGTTATTAATGGAGTAAAAACTAGAAATATAAAAATAGCTTACAAATATGTAAGCTAAAGGTGAATGAGGATACTCGTGAGAGCCCCGTCGAGACGTCATTATATTACTGTAACTCTAGATATTATTCGCCTGAACTTTGTCGTTGGATTTCACCAGATTCAATAGAGTATTTAGATCCTGAAAGTATTAATGGATTGAACTTATACTGCTATTGCATGAATAACCCGATTATGTATGCCGATCCTAGTGGACATTCACCAGAGTGGTGGCAATGGGCATTACTTGGTGCCGGAGTTCTCTTGGTTGCAGGAGCCATAACAGTTCTTACTTGTGGTGTTGGAACGTCTGTTATGGTTGGAACATTAGCTGGATCAATGTTACATGGTACAGCGATAGGAACATTAATTGGAGCCGGAGTCGGTGTTGCTGGCGGAGCTATTATTGGCGGAGCAGTTACAGATTGGAGTGCTGAAGGTATTGTTGAAGGAATGATGATTGGATTTGGTGGGGGTGCAATTGCAGGGGCAATAATAGGTGCAACTGTTGGAGGCATCCATTATGGTTGGCAGCAAAGTGTTTTAAGAAGAGCTGGTTCGTTCTCTTCTTATGCGGATGAAGCTACTGAACTTCATCACATTGTTGAACAATGTCAAATTAAAAAATCTGGGTTTTCAAGTAAACTGATTAGAAATAGTAACAATGAAGTAAGGATTGCGAAATCATTACATTCAAAAGTAAGTAGCTATTATTCAAGTTTATATAAAAGCACTGGAATGAGATTTCGAAATTATTTGGCAGCAAATCATTACTCATTAGGAAGTCAATATAATACAGGTATTAGAATTTTAAATATGATATTGAAAGGGATGATTTAATGGAAGTTCAAGAACTAATAACTATTTTAGAAAATTCATTTGGGAAAAATTCAAAGATTAAGAATTGTGCTATTAGAAAAGTATATTCCTATTCAAAACAAATGCTTAATTGTTCTGCTGAGGAAAAAATTGATAGAATTAATTCTTTGTTGGACTCGAAACATATTTATCCTAAATATTGGGGAGCTATAATTGCTTTGTCATATAATGTTTTGGAGGAAAAAGCAATTAAAGAGATTATTTATATTCTTGATATTAATCCAAAGGAATATGATATTCCATTAGATCTAAATATGCTAAAAATGGATGCAGGATCATATTTATATGATTATCATCAAAATGGAGTTGTTGGTTCTTTTCCTGGTCATAATGAACAAATAAAAACAAAGGTATTACCTAATTATCAGCATATTGTTAGGTATTATAAAAGAAAGTATAATATTTAAACAAACCCAAACTTGCAGAGGGTGTGTCTATCCAAGTGGGTGGATACATCCTTTTTCTTTATAAATGAAATATAATTAAATATATGATAAAATATATTCAGAGGTTGAAGGTGGTGAAAATATGCAAATTAATAAAGAACTTACCATTAAACATTATGAAAATTATATTCCATGTAATTGTGGCGATTGTAGATATTTCATAAAGCATATTGAAACTGAAAAACCAGAACTATGTGAATATTTAAGAACATTAGGTGTCAATCCATTAAAGCCATTTGAGTTAATGTCTATATATTTTGAAAAAGATAAAAGAATAGAATATTTTGATTGTGCTTATGTTGTTTTTGGAAAATTGCAA
Organism: Bacillota bacterium; assembly: GCA_023410025.1. Lineage (GTDB taxonomy): Bacteria > Bacillota_I > Bacilli_A > ML615J-28 > CAG-698 > JAEYQM01. The sequence continues at coordinate 2,086 of JAEYQM010000004.1, read as the reverse complement.
GAAAGTTTTGAAAAAGAAGTAAGTGGAATAAAACTTTCTACTTGTTCAAAAAGAAAGATATCCTTTATTAGACACTTATGAAGAATACTTCTTAATTTCGTTTGGACAAATTTCCATGAATTGTGCATATGTATATAATCGTCATTTTACTTTCAATGATAAAGTTCAAATTATTAAACAAGCTATTGATGAAGTTGATCCGATGGGATTATTAGAGATACATTGTCCCAAAGATGAATATATCCAAGAAGCAAAAATAATTGCTAAGGAAATTAAAATTAAGAAAGCTAATTTTGTAAAGGGTAAATATATCCAAGAAGTATTTAAAAAGCAATTTGACGATACTTTACCAATGAAAAAATGTAACGATATTGCAAGAAGAATTAATATTTATCTTGATATGAAAGATTACTTTAAAGATTTTGAAGAAAATGAAACTTTAAAAGGAAAAGTAACTATTAATAATTATGAAATTACTTTAAAAATGCATGATGATTTTATATTTAAATATAAAGGATACAAAGCTTATTTAAATGATAAGTTTTATTATGATATTGAAGAACAAGATTTATTAGATAGTTTATGTGGCTTTGTAGAAGATAATGATACTATTTATGTTCAATATAAGCATTATCATTTTGGGTTCCATTTTGGTCACTCAGGATATTTTAAAGAAATTAAGCGTTCTAAATACTCCTTTAGAAAGTTAAAGCATAAAAAAAATATAGAATTAATCTTTGACAATAAAGGCGTTATTTTCTCAAAAAAAACAAGTAATCTTTCTAAAGAAGCAATGATAGAACTAATGTTTAATGAGCCAATTAAAGATCAATTTGAAAAGTTGTTTTATTCACCAGATAAGATGAAAAGATTGATTATAACTAAAAATGATATAGGTAGTTATACTTATCATATTGAAAAATTAATAATACTAGAAGGCGAAGAAATATATTGGTGTGTCAAACATGCTTTTTGGGAACCTATATTTAGTAATGGTGGTGTATCTTTTTATGAAAACATTAATGATTTATTAAAAGATATCGATGTTGAAATAAGAGGTTGGATAAAAAAATAAAAATTATAGAGGAGGGAGATTATGAAAAGAATTGTATTCGAAATAATACAAGTAGTTATAGCGTATGTAATTCTTACTATATATGGCTATTATAATACTCCAGAACCTGATAATAAGTATAGTTGGCTAATTTCAGCAATAATAATTCTAATAATATATTCAATTATTAAATTAGCTAACAAAAAATAAAAAATAAATAATAAATAATAAATAACACAGACTTGCGGGAGTGTGGCTATCTTGATAGATAGTTGCACTCTTTTTTTATTTCTATAAAAATAATTTTAATTTTATAAATTTTGACCCTCTCATTTTGTTATGTAAATGTCCGTTACCATTAAGGGAACATAAAATGTTTTAAGTTTCACCCCAACATTTTAGTCTCGAAATTTCCAGTACTATTGAAGGGATGTATTATGCTATCTCTTTTAGTAAAGGAAATGGAGGTGGAAATACGGTAACTAATTTTAACTAAAATAGGTAAAAATATATCATTTTCGTAAACAGGATAAGGCGTTAAACACTTTGCAACACTCGTGTCACGCCATAGTGTTGTAACTGGGATACCCAGCTTACAAAATTTATAAACAAATAGATGGATGTAAACATAAACTTGTGGTATCATCATGATGCAAGTTTGTGTTTGAATAGGAGGTTAATTTAAAAAATAATATAATTTACAACACAGCTTTATATTGTAGACTATCGTTAGATGATGGAAGTGTGGGAGAATCAGTAAGTATTCAAACACAAAAAATAATATTAGAAGAATATGCTAAAATGCACGGATTTAAGATTTATGATGTTTATGTAGATGATGGATATTCAGGTCTTAATTCTAATAGACCAGGATTTCAAAGGATGATTCAAGATATTCAATATGGTAATGTTAATTTAATTGGAAATAGTTATAATAATAAGTGTAATTATGAAAGTATTGAAGCTGTTGAAAGTAATGTTAATAATGATATACCTAGTACAAGCAAATACTTTTATGAGGAATTTAGTTTA
>JAEYQM010000001.1 GCA_023410025.1 Bacillota bacterium | reverse complement strand
TTTTTTTATTTTTATAAAACTTTAAGAAATGTATGATAATATTATGGAAGTAAATGGATAAATAATTGTTTGTAAGTAATTTTATTTGGAGGGAATATGAAAAGTGAGTTTTTAAAGAAACATTATTCAATATTAAGAATAACAGAATTGTTTTTTGATTTTATATTTATAATATTTTCATTTTTATTGGTTGTTTTAATAAATGAAACTTTAAAATATGGTGACTTTGTAGGTGCTTTAAGACATTTATTTAAACATTTTTTTGATATATATGTTTCTGTTCTAACAACACAAATTTCTTATATTGTAGTTACAATGATGTTATTTGTTTTATATAAAGCATCAATTACAAGAAAAACTTATGGTCAGGCGATGAAAAGTGTTTCATTGTCTATTGTCATGACTAATGCAATTTTAATAATAATGTCAGTTTTTTTAAGAAAAACATTTGTTGCACCTGATATAGTTGCCTTTACATTTGTAGTTCAATTTCTTTTATTTGCTTTTGTTAAATACGTTTTTCATAAAATAATTTGTAAAGCTGCAAAAAGAAGTATATTAGTTATCGGACCCGAATCAGAAGCAACACTAACATCAACAAAATATCTAATGGAAGAAGAAAACTGTAGATATTTAAAATATGTATTATTTGAAGAAAAAGTAAACGATGATGAATTAATAGATTATATTGATACTGTTGATGATGTAATTATTACTCAAGGATTAAGTGAAAGAACAAAAAACAATATTATCACATATTGTATTTCTAAGAATTATAAGGATGTATATTTAATACCTAAACTTTATGAAATAGATATATATAAATCTAAGGTAGACCAAATAAGTGATACACCCGTTTTCTTATCACAATCATTACATTTATCACTCTCACAAAGATTTATTAAAAGAACATTTGATTTAATTGTTTCTATGATTGGAATAATCCTAGCTTTACCATTTTTTATCATCATCCCTATAATGATAAAGGTAAGTGATAGGGGTCCAGTATTATATAAACAAGAAAGAGTTACAAGAAATAATAAAACATTTTTACTTTATAAATTTAGAACTATGATAGTAGATGCTGAAAAGTATACAGGTGCTGTATGGCAAATGGAAAATGATCCAAGAATTACAAAAGTTGGTAAATTATTAAGAGCAACGAGAATTGATGAACTTCCTCAATTAATTAATGTCTTAAAAGGGGAAATGTCATTAATTGGACCTAGACCTGAAAGAGAAATATTTATTAAAGAATTTATTAAATCTATTCCTGATTTTAAGTATAGAGTAAATGTTAAACCGGGGATTACTGGTCTTGCTCAAGTATTAGGAAAATATAATTCTGAACCTGTAGATAAACTAAGATTTGATTTAATATATATTCGAAACTATAGTTTATTCTTAGATTTAAAAATACTATTCTTAACAATAAAAACTGTATTTGATAGGGATTCATCAGCTACACTTGGAATTCCAAAATTTAATGAAATTATTCAAAAAAGAAAATTAATCTTAAAATCAATTGATATGGGTTATGAGGTTTTAAAAGATGAGTGATAAAGTTAAAAAAATTTTATTTGTTGCTCATATGGACTCTCATATTGCTAACTTTCATATACCTTATTTAAAATGGTTTAAAGATCAAGGTTATGAAACCCATGTTGCATCTAATAGTTTAGAAAGTACCAAACAAATACTATATTGTGATTATAAACACCAAATAAATTTTTTAAGAAGTCCATTTTCACTAAAAAACATAAAAGTTTATAAAGAGTTTAAAAAACTTATTAAAGAAAACAAATTTTGTTTAGTTCACGCCCATACACCAATGGGGGGATTAATTGCTAGACTTGCATTAAGAAATAAAAACATTCCAGTTATCTATACCGCTCATGGTTTTCATTTTTTAAAGGGTGGATCAAAACTTAGCTGGTTATTATTTTATCCTATTGAAAAATACTTATCTAAATATACAAATGAACTAATAACAATTAATCATGAAGATTATACCCTTGCAATATCAAAGTTTAGTAAGAATTGTCAAATTAGTTATGTACCTGGCGTAGGAATTAACCTAAATGAGTACCACAAAATAGAAGATAATCAAAAAGATGAAATAAGAAAATCATTAAACTTATCTAAAGATGATTTTGTTATTTTGTATGTTGCTGAATTAACAGAAGGTAAAAATCAATCCTTTCTAATAAATATGATTTATGAACTAAAACTAAAATATAATAATTTAAAATTATTACTAGTTGGTTATGGGAAAGAAAAAGAAAAATATATTGATTTAATTAAAAAATTAAATCTAGAAAATGAAGTAAAAATATTAGGGTATAGAAAAGATATATTAGAATTAAATAATATAGCTGACTTAGTTGTTTCTTCCTCAAAAAGAGAAGGATTACCAAGATCACTACTAGAATCTTTATCGATTGGTAAACCATTACTTGTATCAAATATTAGGGGTAATAATGATACAGTGATTGATGGAGTAAATGGATTCTTATTTCAATTAGATAATAAAGAAATGTTTGCAAAGTGTTTTGATATATTATATAATAATAAAGAAACAAGAAATAATTTTTCTATTGAATCACAAAAATTAGTAAAAAAATATGATCTAAATATTGTCCTAGGTCAAGTTGGAGATATTTATAGAAAGTATTTAAAAGAGGGAGATAAAATTGAAAGATAATTTAAAGATTGCTTTAATCGGACTTGGATATGTCGGTTTACCTATTGCTCATGCATTTGCAAAAAAGGGGCTTGATGTAATAGGATTCGATGTTAATCCAAATAAAATTGAAAGTTATAAAAAGGGAGTTGACCCAACTGAAGAAGTTGGAGAAGAGGAACTAAAAAAGGTTAATACACTTTATTATACAAGTGATGAAAATGACTTGGATAAAGCTAACTTCTTTATTGTTGCTGTACCAACCCCAGTTAGAGAAGATAAAACTCCAGACTTATTACCGGTTATAAAGGCTAGTGAAACTGTATCAAGACATTTAAAAAAGGGTGACTATGTTGTCTTTGAATCAACAGTCTATCCTGGAGTAACTGAAGATATTTGTTTACCAATTCTTGAAAAAAGTGGATTAAAAGGTAATATTGATTTTAAATATGGATATTCGCCAGAAAGAATTAATCCAGGAGATAAAGTACATAGATTAAATACAATAACAAAGGTAGTTTCTGGAAGTGATGAAGAAGCTTTAAACTACATTGGGGAAGTTTATTCAATAGTAGTAGATGCTGGTGTTTATAAAGCAAAATCAATTAAGGTTGCTGAAGCAGCAAAGGTAATTGAAAACTCTCAAAGAGATATAAATATTGCTTTCATGAATGAACTTGCAATAATATTTGATTTATTAGGTATCAATACAAAGGATGTATTAGATGCCGCTTCAACAAAATGGAATTTCTTAAGATTTACTCCAGGTTTAGTTGGAGGACATTGTATCGGTGTTGATCCATACTATCTAACATATAAAGCCCAATCATTAGGATATCATCCACAAGTAATTCTTTCAGGAAGAAGAATTAATGATAATATGGGCAAATGGATTGCTGAAAAGACAATAAAACAAATGATAAAAAATGATATTTCCATTAAGAATTCAAAAGTCCTTATTATGGGTCTAACATTTAAAGAAAATTGTCCAGATTTAAGAAACTCAAAAGTAGTTGATATAATTGATGAACTTAAAGCATATGGAGTAAATCCCATTGTTACAGACCCTCTTGCATCAAGTGAAGAAGCAATAAATGAATATAAAATAGAGTTAACAAAACTCAAAGATGTTAGGGATGTGGATGCAATTATTATTGCCGTTGCTCATAATGAATATAAAGAAATTAGTAAAGAAATATTTAAATCTTTATATAAAAAAGAAATCAATAAACCATTATTAATAGATGTAAAATCTATAACTTCATTTAATGATGAAGAATTTGATTGTTGGAGGATGTAAAAATGCTAGATGTAAAATTCCCAAAAAACTCAACCTTTCTAGTAACTGGTTGTGCTGGTTTTATTGGATCAAATACAGTTGAATATTTATTAAAAGAGGGATATAGAGTTGTTGGACTTGATAATTTCTCTACAGGAAAAAAATCAAATATAGAAGAATTAAGAAACCCTAATTTCATATTCATAGAAGGTGATATTAGAGATTTAGATACATGTGTTAATGCAGTAAAAGGAGTTGACTATGTAATTCATTTAGCAGCATTAGGATCTGTTCCTAGATCAATTCTTGATCCTAAAACAACAAATGATGTAAATGTATCAGGAATGTTAAATATGTTAATAGCAGCAAAGGATGAAAAGGTTAAATCATTTGTTTATGCTTCAAGTAGTTCTGTATATGGAGATGAACCTAATTTACCAAAATATGAAGAAAGAATTGGGAATCCTTTATCACCCTATGCAGTCAGTAAATATGTCGATGAATTATATGGACATGTATTCCATAAGTTATATGGTTTAAATACAATTGGTTTAAGATATTTTAATGTATTTGGAAGACGTCAAGATCCAGATAGTATCTATGCAGCAGTTATCCCTTTATTTGTTTCTAAACTAATGAATAATGAAGCCCCTATAATAAATGGAGATGGTTTACAAAGTCGAGACTTTACTTATATCGACAATGTAATTGAAGCAAACCTAAAAGCATGTCTTGCAAAAGTTGAAGCATTTGGAAAATCATATAATATTGCCTTTGGCGGCCAAACTACAGTAATTGAATTATATAATACAATGACAAGCTTATTAAATATTAATATTGACCCGGTATTTGGTCCGGATAGACCTGGAGATATTAAACATTCTAATGCCGATATTAGTAAGGCAAAAGAAATGTTTAACTATAATCCTAGTGTTAGTTTTGAAGAAGGATTAGAAAAAACAATTAGCTGGTATGTGGAAGCGTTGAGAATTAAAAATGATTAACATTGCTTATATTATCCCTAGTTTAGATATTGGTGGTTCAGAAAAAAAAGTAATTGATTTAGTAAAGGGTATTGATCGAAATAAGTTTAATCCTATAATCATTACTATAACAAAACTAGGTAGTCAAAATGAATTTGTAAAAAATTTAAATATACCGGTATTATGCGTAAATAAAAAAAGTAAATATGATTTAAAAGTTATTAAACGTATTGCTATTGTATTAAAAGATTTTTCAATCGATATTGTCCATGTATTTACATCAACAGGAAAGTTATGGGGAAGATTAGGGGCTATAAAAGCAAAAACAAAATACATTATATCTACAGAAGAATCTTTATTTAGAAATACTTTTATTGATAGATTTCTTGAAAGAAAATTATCATCTAAAACTAATCTTATTATAGCAAATTCATATGCTAGTATGGTTAGTGCTTCAAAATATACAAAGATTAAAAGTAATAAGTATAAAGTTATTCATAATGGTATTGACTTAGACCCTTTTATAAATGCAAACAATTTAAATATACTTAATAAAGGTCAAGATGAATTTATAATCATCTGTGTTGCAAGGCTTGACCCAAGAAAGGGAATAAATTTATTAATTGATTCCTTTAAAAATATATGTAAAAATATTAACACAAGACTTGTTATTGTTGGTGATGGAGTACAAGAGAAGGAACTAAAAAGTCAAGTAAATTCATTATCACTAGATGAAAAGGTTCAGTTCCTAGGTAATAGAAATGATGTTTTTAATCTTTTAAAAGAAGCTGATCTATTTATATTACCATCACTTGAAGAAGGATTTGGAAATTCAATTATTGAAGCAATGGCGTCAGGTGTATGTGTTATAGCCTCTAATGTTGGAGGAATTCCAGAAATTATTGAACATGGAGTTAATGGTTTTATGTTTAATAAGGGTGATACTTTAGATTTAGAAATAATAATTAAAAAAGTATTAAATGATGATCAATTAAGAACTAAAATAATTAAAAATGCCTATGAATCTATAAATAAATTTAGTAGTAAAGAAATGATTAAAAATCATCAGGATATATACAATAATTTAATGGAAGGAAAATAAAAAAATGATTTATGCTATTTACGTAGTAATTGCTACAGTAATTATCTTCCTATTAATCCATTTAATAATGTTTATTAACTTTAAAAAGCACTATATCCCTGTATTAATGTATCACCGAATAACTGATTGTAAAAAAGATGATAATGTAAGATATACTATTCATAAGGGAAATAAACTTGATTTAGACTCTATGAAAGTATCTCCATTAAATTTTGAAAAGCAAATGAATTATTTGTATAAAAAGAAATATAGAGTTTTAAAACTTGATGAATCTATATTTTTTAAAAATAAAAAGAATGTCTTTGTTACTTTTGATGATGGTTATCATGATAATTATAAATTTGCTTATCCGATATTGAAAAAAAACAATCAAGTTGGTATATTTTATCTTACAGCAAAACTACTTGATGAATCTAAATTTATGCCAATTGATGAAAATGATAAAAAAATTGAAAATAGACTTCTTACATGGGAAGAAGTTATGTTTATGAATAACAATAATATGCAAATAGGATCACACACAAATACCCATATGTGGTTAAATGATCCAAGTACTGATTTAGTTGATGAAATAATTAATTCAAAAAATTTAATTAAAGAAAGAACAAATATTATCGTTGATACATTTGCCTATCCTGGTGGATTATATAATGAAGATATCTTAGAATTAGTAAGAAGAAATTATAAAACGGCTGTAATAACATCAAGAGGTAAAGATTTTCCAATAAGAAATAAAGATGTATTTCTTATTGAAAGGGAAACAATTTCATCAAAAGATTCAATGTTTATGTTTAAATTTAAGTTACATGGTTATCATAGATTTATTAGAAAACTATCTTGGTTAAATAAGTTGAGGAGATTTATTAAATGGATATTAGGACGTTAACTAATAATGAATTATATTTATATGATGAATTATTAGTAAAAGCAGAAAGTGCATATATTTTTCAAGCTAGACCATATTTAGATTGTTTAAAATTTTTAAACCAAGAATATGAAATTACTGGAATCTTTATTGATAATGAATTAGTATATGCATTACCAATCCAAAAAAAGAAGATTCCCTTAATTGATCGCTATTATTACTATGTACCCATGGGGGTAGTTAGTAGTAGATATTTTATCCCTAATCATATTGTAGAAGAGTTTACCAAGTATTTAATGAAAAAGGGTATTATTATTAAACTATCACTTAATCAAGAGTTTTCAAATTCTAACTTTAAGTTAGAAAAATATAACACTACTTTAATAATTGATTTAAATAAATCTCTAGATGATATATTTTCTAATTTTTCAAAGACACACCGAAATTGTACAAGAAAAGCTGAAAAAGATGGTGTAATTGTAACAATTGATAAAAATATAAATACTATTAATATTTTTATTGAACTATATGAGAAGTTAGTTAAATTAAAAGAAATTGAAGCTATTTCAATTAAATTTTTAAAAAATGTGTTAACTAATTTAATAAACAATGATTTAGGGTTCTTTGCAATTGCAAAGTACAATGATATAATATATAATATTGCTTTTATCTCAACAGTTGGAAAAAAGGCAAGATATTTATATGGTGCTAGTTTAAGAATAGATGAAAAACTACCTCCTATCGGTCAATTACTACATTATGAAATAATTAAATATTTAAAAGATAATGGATTTATTAGTTATGATTTTGGAGGAATTCCTAATTTGCCAGTTTCCTTAGATGATAAAGCTTATTCAGTATATAAGTTTAAAAAAGGATTTGGTGGAGATGCTCTAATCACATCTTATGAATATGTCTTTACAAGATATAAAGCACTAAGTTATATCTTGCATTAGGGGGATTAGAGTGAAATTAAAAAATAAAAAACTTCTAACAAGATTTGTAAGAACAATTGGACTCTTAACAATAATAACAATTATATCAAAAATACTTGGGTTATTAAGGGAAATTGGGATTGCATCTTACTTTGGGGTCGGTTCGATTACTGATGCCTTTTATGCTGCGTTAATTATTCCAGCATTATTATTTTCATCAGTTGGTGTAGCAATTCAAAACCTATTTATGATAGAGTTTACTTCTGTAAAGAAACAATATGAAGATAAATTAGAAGAAAGTAAACTTGCAAGTAATGTATCTAATATTTTATTAGTAATTTCTTTTACTATATTTATAATATCCTTTATATTTACTCCTACAATAATTAGAGTAATTGCTCCAGGATTTAAAGACCCCGACAAATTCGATATTACAATAAAATTAACAAGGATATTACTTCCAACAATGTTAATTATTCCAATATATCAAGTTAGAGCGTCAATGTTACGTGTCTATAATCGTTTTGTTACTGTTGCTATAATTGATTTATGTTTTAATGTTTTCCAATTAGTATATTTACTTTTATTTTCTAAGAAATTAGGTATTTATGGATTAGCTTATTCAATTTTATTTGCGTACTTATTTCAATTAATTGTAATTGAAATTATTAATTATAAAATGGGATTTAAAGAAGTAGCAATACTCGATTTTAATAATAAGCATTGGAAAACAATATTAAGATTATTTATACCAACATTTATTAGTTTTGGAATTATCCAAGTAAATGCAATGGTTGACAAGATCATTGCATCTAATTTAGGTGATGGCGCCATTACGGCTTTAAATTATGGTTTTATGGTTAGAACTGTTATTTATACAATCCTCATCTCAACAATTCTACTTGTAATTTATCCCACTTTACTAAAACTTATTGAAAAAAAAGATTTTGAAAAATATCAAAAGACTGCTAGTACAAGTTTAATGGTTATTTTTAAACTATCAATTCCAGTTACAATATTTATAATTTTGTTTCATGACTCAATTATTAGAATTCTATATGAGCGAGGGGAGTTTGATAGTAATGCAACTTTAATGACAAGTAAGGTATTACTATACTATATAATTGGATTAACATTCTATGCCATTAAAGAATTACTTATTCATATTTCCTATACATATAAAAATACAAAAATGCCACTTGTTGTTACATTAATCGGTTGTTTATTAAATATTATCTTTAGTATAATCTTAAAAATATGGATGGGTGTATATGGTGTTGCTTTAGGTTTAGCAGTTTCCGAATTTATTTCCTTTATAATTATTTTAATTTGGGTAAATAATAAAAAGTATTTAAATATTTCAAAAACCTTAAAAAAAATATTATATCTATTTTTTATTAATTTATTATTAGGAATGATTGTATATGTTTTAAAGGAAAATATTATAATTACTAATAATAAAATTATGGAACTAATTATAATTGGATTATTTTTTGGTATATGGGCTTTGGTTTATTTATTAATATTAAAATTTACTAAATCATCATTATTAGAAGATTTTGTAATGATAATGAATGGGAAAGACGAAAATGATTAAAGAATTATTCTCAAAAGAAAAAAGATCACTAATATTAACAGTTGTATCAATAATATACTTAGTATTAATGTTTATTATCTGGAACGTAAATTATGATCCATTATTAAAATATAATGAAAAAATTTTCCTGGTAGCAGATTTTTTATTACTATTTGCAGTACTTATAAACTTTGACTTTATATTAGTTGAAAAAAAAATAAAAACAATTATAATTTATTTATTGATTATTATTATTTTAATTATTAATAGTTTGTTCTTAACTTCATATCGGCATGGTGAAAGGGCAATTAGTATTATCTTTACTATAGTTCCATTATTTATGATTTATCATATATCGTATCAACATAATTATAAGAGTATTATAAAGTATGGATTTAATTCAATATTAGTCCTTACCTTTATATATAATCTACTTGGAACTATAGGAGCAATATTTAAGTGGGAATCTTTTTTTGGAGTAATTCCGAATTTAGTTACTGATAATTATCGATATTCATCAATTCTAACAAATCCTAATGCTTGGGCTGAATTTGCTTATATTAGTATATGGATAGGTGTATATTTATTAAATAAAACTAGTAAGAAGTTAAATACTGTATTATATATAATAAGTATTACTTTTTCAATTTCTGCTATATTTTTATCAATGAGTAGATCAGCATTATTAATTTTAGGAATACTATTTATTGGGATAATAGCTTATTCTAGCTTGTTTAATAAATTAATTAGAAAATCAGCTTTTATTGCTTTAATATTATTTATAGTAAGTTCTATAACTATTGCAATTGTCGACTTCAATTTTTTCACAAAATTCTTTAGATTAACACAGGGACTAACAGATAGAGATACCATCTGGGTTTATGTTTTTAGATTAATTAAAGAAAATTTATGGTTTGGCATAGGATTTGGAAATAGTAGTTTATATCTATCAAATACTGATTTATTTACATCCTCAACCCACAATTTATATTTATCTTTATTTTTGGAAATGGGCCTAATTGCCTCTATTATTCTTATTATATATATATTTAAAAATATATATAAAACATTAAAAAGTATAAAATATACAAATAAATATAAATTTGATTTATATTGGATTGGTTTATTTTTATTAGCTATATTTATTGGACAGTTTTTTGAAAATTCTTATTTTAAAATTGGAGCAATGAATACATTTATTATTTTATTATTTGCTTTTTCTAATTGTATAAGGCAAGAAATAAAAGAAGAAGGTATTTATAAGAAAAGAATAACACACATTATCACTGGATTAGATAATGGTGGAGCTGAATCAATGCTTTATAAAGTTTTAAAAAATAGGGATAATAATAAATTTGTTTTTAAAGTTATATCTTTAGGGAATGAAGGATTTTATGGTAAAAGGATTGAAGAACTAGGAATAGAAGTAGTAACATTAAATTTAAACAATAAAAGTAAAATATTTAATGGAATATTTAAACTTATTATTAATGTAAGAAATTCTGATGTTGTTCAAACATGGTTATATCATGCTAATTTTATAGGTTTAATATTTGCAAAGTTATTACTTGTTGATAAGGTAATATGGGGAGTAAGACAAGCAGATGTTAGTTATGAACATAATAAACCATCAACAGTGAAGATTGCAAGACTTTGTAAATATATATCATGGTTACCTGATTATATTCTAAGTTGCTCTGATGAAGTTACGATATCCCATATTGAACTTGGTTACAAGAAAAATAAATTTATAACTATTTATAATGGTTTTGAACTTGATAAATTCAAGTATAATAGTGAAGCAAGATATAAAATAAGAAATGAACTAGGAATTGGTGAAGAAATAGTCTTCATAAATGTTGCAAGATATGATATTCAAAAAGATCATGATACTTTATTTAAAGCATTAAGTAAGATTAATAAAGATTTTAAATTAATACTTTGCGGGATGGGAATTACTAATGAAAACGAGGAACTTATAAATAAATTAAAAGTAAATAATTTATTAGGAAAAACATTTTTACTTGGTGTAAGAAGTGATGTTCCTGATTTATTAAGTGCATCAGATTATTTCTTGTTATCTAGTTTAGGCGAAGGATTCCCTAATGTATTAGGTGAAGCAATGTGTGCTAAACTAATTCCTGTTGTTACTGATGTTGGTGACTGCAAGATGATTGTAGGTTCAATAGGATATGTAGTTTCTAAACAAAACCCTGATTTATTTTATAATGCAATTAAAAAAGCTATAAGTTTAGATGAAAATCAAAAAGATGAAATGAAAATAAAACTTAGAGATAGAATTATTACAAATTTTGATATAAAAGAAATAACAAAAAAATATGAATCATTATATTAAAAACAAGTTCACATATGTGAACTTGTTTTTTATTTAAAGTCTGTAAATTTATTATAAACAATCTTTCCATCCATTATTGTCATTAAAACTTGTGTATTTAGTAATTTTAATGGTCTAGATTTAATAATATTTCTATCAATTAATATTAAATCTGCTAGATAATTATCTTTTATTTTACCTTTAATATTTTCCTCAAATGAAGCATAGGCTGATTCAGTTGTATAATATTTAATGGCATTTTCTATAGACATTTTTTCATTTATGTTATATCCGTTAATCGGTAAACCTTCTATAGAAGATCTAGTTATTGCACAATAAATATTATTAAATGGATTTACAGATTCAATTGGTGAATCTGTTCCAATACTAACTTTTATACCTTTATTAATCATTGTATTAAAAGCATAAGAAGTATTGGCTAATTTTTCACCAACTCTATCATATACAATTGTATGATCATAATCAATAAATATAGGTTGAACATAAGCAATTATATTTAACTCTTTAAATCTATTTAATAATTCCTCATCTGTTATTTGAACATGAACAACTCCATGTCTATGATTATGTTTAGGATATTTTTTTAGAACTTTTTCATATTGATTTAGTATTTGTTCAATAGCTTTATCACCAATTCCATGGATTGCTATTTGCATGTTATTTAAGTGTGCATATTCAATTAAATTATATAAATCATCATCGGAATAAGTTAAGATACCTAATGTTGTAGGATCATCATTATAAGGATTTCTTAATGCGGCTGTTCTAGCCCCCAAAGAACCATCAGCTATTAATTTAAGAGGACCGATTTTAAAAAGGTTACTCCCCCAACCTGTATGATATCCATCATCTATAAAATCTTTTAGTATATTAATATTGGGAAGAAGAGATTGTTCATATATTCTAACACTTATTTTCTTTTCTTTTTCTAATTCTAAATAAGCTTTCATTGTGTTATTATAACCAATAGATGAAATTGGAGAGAAGTCATCTGATTGTACAGAAGTTACACCAAATTTATTAAAGTGTTTCATTGCTTTAATAATATATTCTTTTATTTCCTCTACTGTTAGTGGGGGAATAATTTTAGTAACTAAGTCAATTGCATTTTCTTTAAATATTCCAGAATCAATAGAATAACTACCACCATTTATAATTTTGAATTCATCTAGATTTGCAAGTTCAATTGCTTTCGAATTTGCAACTAATATATGCCCACATGCTCTATATAGCATAATAGGTAAATCAGTAGATACTTTATCTAAATCATCTTTAGTAATAAATCTATTTTCATCTATAAATAGATCTTGATTCCATCCATAACCGATAATATAGAATTTATTAGGATTGTTTTTTATATATTCTTTTGTTCTTGAAATTACTTCATCAATTGACTTAGATTTTACTAAATCAACCCAAGATAGTAATTGACCAGTTTGAAATAAATGAAGATGGGAATCATTAAAACCTGGTAAAATCATTTTTTGTTTACAATCAATTAATAAAGTTTTATCAGTTTTTAATTTTAATATTTCTTCATTTTCTCCAACTTTATATATTTTATTACCTAGAATTGCTATAGAAGAAGCATAAGGTAATTTTTCATCTACAGTATATATTAAGGCATTGTATAGTATTATATCCATTGTAGTCCTCCTTATATAATGATTATAGCATAAAAAATTCCCTTTTAAAAACAGAAACATTTATTTTTTTGGCAAGGCTACATAAATAAAATATAAATCTATTGAAACATATATGAAACAGTTAATAATCAGATTATTTAAAAATCCGTGTACAATTTTTTATCTATTTATTATATATAAAAAAATTATAGTTTATGTAAAAAAGCTTTTTTCTATATTTATTATAAATTAAACTATTTGGCCTTCTATTTTGGTTAAATTAAATATAAATAGTTACTTTATTTTAACACATTTTATTTTTACTCATTCATTCATTATATATTGCAATAAAAAATAAATTATGTTATCATTTAATAGTGTTAAAAGAAAGTTTTTAATTTTAGGGTGGGGAAATAAGTTGGAATTAATTAGATTAGATAAAGTAAGTAAGTGCTATAAGAATAAAAAAAGTAATGTCCGTGCTTTAAGTGATATTTCCTATTTTTTTAAAAATACTGGTCTTTATTTTATAAAAGGTAAATCAGGAAGTGGTAAAAGTACAATTTTAAATTTGTTAAATGGTGATATAACTGAATACACTGGCAACATTTATGTTAATGGAATTGAACTTAAAAAATATAAATCTATGGATTATTATCGTAATTCAATTGTTGCTACCATTTATCAAGAAAAAAACTTAATTGATCATCTTACTATTTATGACAATATAAAATTTGTTTTAGACTCACAAAATAAAACTGATGATGGAGTTATTGAAGAAGTTGCTAAAAAAGTTGGAATTCTTGAATTGCTTAAATATTATCCTAATGAATTATCTGGTGGAGAAAGACAAAAAGCAACTATTGCTAGAGCATTAGTAAAAGGATCAAGTATTATACTTGCTGATGAAATAACATCAAATCTTGATA
>JAEYQM010000050.1 GCA_023410025.1 Bacillota bacterium | reverse complement strand
GTTTTTTATTAATCTTTTATTAATTTACATTCCCCATATACCAAATATTTTATTTTGGATACTTTGAACTAAAAATAACTAAAACAGTACAAGCAAAAAATAAATATTATATTATTCCTAATTCAATCAAACTAAAAACTACAAATAGTAACAAAAATAATTAAACAGTTTTTAGCCTATTTCTAAATTTTTTATGTTAAATTAAGTTACATAAATAAATATTACCACAATAAATATAAAATCTATTATTTAATCATAAATATAATTTTGAAAATTACTTAATTTTGTAACAAAAGTGTAAATTATAAATTCAAAAATAATAAATAAAATTAAATTTTTTTCGTTTTTTTCATATAATCAAAATCTTACAATCTATTTTATAGCTTTTTAAAAAAATATTTATTTAAAATATTATATCTATTAAAAAAACAGGTCTAATACTAAATATCAGACCTGTTTTTTATAATAAGATTATTTAATGTACGATAATACATAATCCATTGTTTGCATTAATAATAATGTATCTTTATGAGGCATTTGTTCACATTCTATCTTTTTATTTTTTACAGCATCAACTGCAGCTTGGAATTCGTATTCATAACCTATTGTTGGACGAATTGAGTCAATGACTTTAATAACTTTACCATCTAAATCATAAATTGATATTTTACTAGGTCTAGCTACATTTTCAATATGTATTCTTCCCTTTGTTCCTATAATTTCAGCATATAACCCAGCATCTTCTTCAACACTAGTATAAATATTAGCAATAAATCCATTTTGATATACAAGATTAAATTCAGTTGTTATATCAACACCATTTAATTGGTTAATTTTTACATCTTCTACTTTAAAATTATCTCCAAACGTTGTGATAGCAAAGTATAGTGGGTATATACCTATATCAAATAAAGCACCTCCACCTAAGGATTTATTTACAACTCTTTCAACATGCATAAGTTTATTTGCAAATACACCTTTATAAGATACTAAATCGCCAATTACTTTTGATTGTATTAATTCTTTAATTAATGTTTTTGAAGGTAAATATGCAAGAACCATTGCTTCAGTCACAAATACACCCTGTGATTTTGCTAAAGATAAAACCTCTTCAGTTTGTTTTAAGCCAACCGTAAATGCTTTTTCACAAATAATATTTTTTTTATTTAAAATACACTGTATCATTTGTTCATAATGAAAAGCATGAGGTGTTGCTATATAAACTAAATCAATATTATTATCTTTATATAACTCTTCATAAGATCCATATGCTTTTAAAAACCCATGTTTTTCTTTAAAACTATTAGCTCTTTGGATGTCACGTGAAGCGACAGCATAATTAATAACATCTACTTTTCCTTTGATAGCATTAAGTACAACTTCAGCAATTTTTCCAGGGCCTATTACAGCAAAATTTATTTTTTTATCCATACACTTACCTTTTTAATTTTATATTTTTTAAATTAAATTATTTTATTATTTATGTTTATTATATCATAAATTACTTTTTATTTTATAAATAGTTTTATCTTGTCTTATATACTTAATTATTAACATTTACTATAAATCTATTTTTTCAAATTTTTTAACTGAATTCTTAAAACCTATATAGGTAAATAATGAATATAAAACTATCCCTGCAAAAAGAACCATTAATTGAACTATAATATTTTCAAAACCAAATGAATTTAAAACTTGTAATCCAGGAAAGTATCTAAGTGCTTCAAAAAGTCCGATACAAATAAAGCCAGCAATAATAAATGAAATAAATGGTTTTCCAAAATTATATCCTGTTTTAAAATATCCCATAACAAATAAAATATTAAATAAGCCATAGATTATTAAAGCATATCCTAGAAATACTAGATTTGCTGTTAATAATGGATTATTAATATATGCATCTACATCTTTTAATAAAGTCATTCTAATGATTGTTATAATCACCATTATAAAAAAAGTTAATAATTCTATAATACTAACAAAAATAAACTTAGCTTTCACAATATCTTTTTTAGTTAAAGGAAGTAGTATTGAATATGATATGTCATTGGATTCTCTATATGATTGGAATGATTGAAATATACCTAAACATGAAAAAAATACGCCTACCAAAATAGGATAACCTGGTATAAAGGTCATTAATCCAAATGAAATAAATAGATATGAAAGTATATGAGCACTCAATTTAAACTCTTTTTTAATAAGATTAATCATTTTTTTCCCTCTCAAGTCTTAATATAATATCTTCTAAAGATTCATTATCATTAGTTTTATATTTTTTAATAAAATCTTGTTTACTAGAATAACTTACTATTTTTCCTCTTCTTATGTATACAATATCATCAGCACACTTTTCTAAATCAGATGTTATATGTGTTGAAAATAGTATTGCTGTACCTCTTTTCTTAAGTTCAATAAATATATCTAATATTTCATCTCTAGAAAATGGATCAAGTCCAGTTGTAGGTTCATCAAGTATTAATACCTTAGCGTGATGACTCAAAGCCAATAAAAGATTAAACTTTACTTTCATACCATCTGATAATTCACTAGGTGTTTTTAGAAAATCTAATTGAAACAATTCTTTATATTCATTCATTAACACATCATCCCAATTTTGGTAGAAAGTTTTAGTAATATTAATGATATCTATTAGTTTTTTTCTAGGATAATAATTAGTTGATCCACTCGAATATCCAATTTGATTTTTAATTGTATTTTCATGTTCACTTAACTCTAGTCCAAAATATTTCACATTACCACTATTTGTTTTAACTATATTTAGAATTGATTTAATAGTTGTAGTTTTTCCAGCACCATTTCTTCCAATAAAACCAACAATATGTCCATCTTCTACATTAAAGCTAACATCATCTAATTTAAATGTTTTATACTCCTTTGTAATATTTTTAATTTCAATAGTATTCATTATTTAACTCCAAATATATTTTTATGAATTATTTCAAATTCACTTTTTGGTGGAATTGCTATTCCTTTTTCTTCATCTGCCAATATAATTAAATTATCCCCTGGTTTAATGTCAAATAACTCTCTAGCTTGTTTAGGAATGACAATTTGCCCTTTTTCTCCAACAGTTACTGTCCAAATGTATTTCCCTTTTGGTGTATTCATAAAAACCTCCTTGTATAATTTGTTATACTTTTCATACTTATTATACTATTATCAGTTAAATATATCAAGTTATTATATGAAAAAAGGTTAATACTTTTTTAAAGTATCAACCCTAATATTTAAATTATAAATCAATTCCAAATAAGATCTTAACTACATATCCTACTAAGAATGATAAGAAAGCAACACCTAAACTAATAACAACCATTTCCCCAAATCGTTTCTTAAAATCTAAACGTTTAGCAACACTAATATAGAAGTTAAACACCAAAATAATAAGTACAACCACTAAAAGTGTAATTGCAAGTGAAACATAAATACTAGCAATACTTAATCCAAAAATATTAAAAACTTGATTTGGCATTAATAGATAAGGAAGAATCAATAAGACAACAGTTACAATATAAGCAACACCAGTATATAATGATGACTTTAAAGCTTTACTTGTACTTTCTTCTTGTTTTTTAGCTAAATATTCTGAACTTGCCATAGAAAGCGAAGCAGCAATACCAACAATTAAACCTGAGAAGGCAACAATTTTTGCATCAGCCAATCCAAATGTTAAGCCGGCAAGAGTTCCTGTTAATTCAACCAAGGCATCATTTAATCCTAAAACCATTGATCCAACATAATTTAACTTTTCTTCATTAAAAGCATCAATTAACATTTCCTCATGTTCATTTTCATCTTGAATTAATTTATCAATGTTTTCAACTTTTCCTTTTAACTCATTATAAATATCTTGAGTTTTATGTTCTCCTCTTTCCATTAAACGAATTCCAAATGTAATTCCAAAAATGATTGATAAGAAATAATAAAAATTTAATTGTCTCTTATTTACTTTTACTTCAACACCACTTAACTTCTTCCAAAAATGATAATGTCTTAATTCATCTTGAGCTATTTTAGTTAAAACTTGTCTATTATTTTCATCTTTTTGACGTTTAGCAAGTTTTAAATATAATTGATGATCTGTTAATTCACGTTGTTGAAGAAATTTAATTTCTTTTAATTGTTTTGCTGTAAACATATAAGTATCTCCTTTAAAATATAAACACTCTATAATTATATCACAAATTTGTTATTTTTCCACCCTTTTACAAGTTTTTAAATAATTAGTCTATTTAATACATTATTTTTTTATAATTTGCTTTATTTATATATAGCAAAAATGGTATAATAATTAAGAAAATAATTAATGTAAATCTCAGGAGAAATTATTATGATTGATAACAAAACCATCTACCATATTGTAACAACAAATGGAGAAAATTATAATAGTGTATATCTTAATTGGCATAGCGAATTACATAATAGTTATGTATTACTTAAAAAATCTAGAGATTTAAATTTTAAAAAAATAAAACCTACTAGTTCTATTTATTGGGATACAAGAAATACAATTAATGCTAATGATGATGATTCATTCTATACAAACTCAAGATATGTGTGTTATTTACATTTACATAATTTATGTGACAATACAATTTATGAGTATAAAATTGTAAATGATCATGAAGAAAGTGAAATCTATTCTTTTAAAATTACAGATAATAAAACTTTAAAGTTTTTAGCATTTTGTGATTTTCAACATCCACAAAACACTAATACTCACAATTTAATGATGAAATTATCTTCACTTTGTCCTGATGCTAATTTTATGGTTTGTAGTGGTGATTTAACCGGAACTGGTGCAAATGAATCTGAATGGTCTTGGCTATTAGATAACAGTATAAATCCATTTAAAAATATTATCTTTTCTTCTTCAGTTGGTGATCATGAATACTGGGGTAAAGATGTTGGACGTGGTATTCCCATGATGGATAAACCTGATACTTTTAATAATATTTTTAGAAATCCACAAAATGGTCATGTAAATTATTTAAATAGTACATATTGCTTTATAAAAAGTAGAGTTTTATTTATCTTTTTAAATATGGGTGACTCTAACACAACAAGTGGAACTATATTTGATGATCAAATTACTTGGTTTTATAATACAATAAGTTGTTTAAAAGGTAAATTTGATTTTCTAATTGTAGTTGAACATAAATCATTATATGGTTCAACATTAATTGATACAGGAGTTAGTAAGTATATTAAACCATTATGGATTAAAGTATTTGATGATACAAATGTGGATTTAGTAATTAGTGGTCACGATCATTTGTATTCGAGAAGTAAGCAATTATATCATGATGAAGTATCAAATGAGTCTAGCAAAGGTACCTTCTACTTAGATCTAGGTTCATCGGGTAACAAACGAAGAAACTTAGATGGAACTACAGATAACATACTTCACGAATGCATAATTGATATAAATGGATTAAATATTGCTCTTGGTGCAATTTGTGAACTGGAAAATGAATCCTTATCAGTAAAGGTTTATGATGAAGAAGGAATTCAAAAAGATGAATTTAAAATCAATAAAAAATACTACTAAGAATTAATGTTTAGATCATTACTTAAATAATAAAGAATGTCCAATACAAAGTATTGGACATTTTGTTATTTTGAAACTTCTTTATAAAATTAAAAATATGCAATGATTAACAATTTGACAAATTACTTACTTTCTAGTATGTTTATTTCCCAACTAGTATCCATCAGAATTTGTATTTAAATTTATTACTCTAGAAGGATTATTATAGCAAATATAACCCCTTCCTTTATTCTTTGCATAAGAAGCATCAAAAACATCTACTGTAAAAGTAAGATGAAACTCACAGTATCCAAGAACATATAAACTATTGAATATTGACTTTTTATAATTAGTTTCTTATCTTTTAATAATAACTTATAATAAAACCATAAGTCTTCCCATTCTTACATGGTCTAACTTATGGGGTAAATATCAGATACAAAAGTATCAAATCTTTTTTATTATATAGAGACTAAAAAATTTATTATCATGAAATACTAATATTCATTTTTTAACTCTTAGAGGCATTAATTTTCAATCCATTTAGCATAAAATCTTAATTTATTTGTTGAATATACTGAAGTATATTTTGTTCCTGTAAAGTTTTCATTATCATACCATCCATCAAATGAATAACCTTCACGTGTTGGAGAAAGATATCCAAGTTTACTAATTGTTGTGCTATTTGTAGAAATAATATAACTATTATCATCTGACAAAACAGGGCAAAAGTATGTAGAACAGAAGTAATAAGAAGGTTCAAAAATTACAAGCTCACCACAAGAATTCCATAAATTATTCCATGTATTAAGTTCAACTTCTCTTTCTACATAAATTTCAAAATTAATCCAGCTAGTTTCGTTTCTAAAAATATATTTTCCCATATTTATTAAAGTATTTGGTATTATTACAGAATCAAGACTATTGCAGTAGATAAAAGCTTGATCTTTTAATGTAATTAAAGTTTTAGGAAAAATTATTTCTTCTAACTTATAATTATTTGCAAATGCTTCAGTATTAATGGATTCTAGACCCTCATTTAACTCAACGGATACAATATTTGAACAATTTTTAAATGCATAATTGTCAATAATTTTTACACTACTTGGAATAGAAACACTTTGTATTAAAGTGTTATCCTTAAATGATGATTCTCCAATTTTTGTGACTGATTTTCCATCAATTTTTGAAGGTATAATTACATCCACTTCGCTAGATAAATATCCAGTAATTGTTAAATCCTCTCCTGATGATGTATATTTAAATTGTGCTTTCCAATTAGCCACAAGTGTTACATTTTCAGCAATTCTCCATAAACCATTTTCTATTTTAATATCATTATAATACCAACCATCAAATGTGTATCCTTCACGTTGAGTAATAGGTAAAATAATTTCATCATCAAATGTTAAAGTATATTTGTCTTCAACATCAATTCCATTATTACTATCAAAGTCTACTGAATATTCAATTGCTTCCCATTGTGCACTAAGTGTTATATTTTCAGTATTTTTCCATACTTTATTATTTAATTCAGATGCATCAATATTATTTAATAACCATCCTGTAAATATATATCCTAGACGTGTAGGTGTTGGTAATACTAATATGTCTTGTTCATATACTAACTCGATATCATCTACAACAATATTTTCACCATTGGTTTCAAATGATACCGTATATGTATTAGCTGTCCATTTTGATACAAGTGTTGCATTATTAGCTATATTCCAGATTCCACTTTCGATTTTAGTATCATTATAGTACCAACCTTCAAATGTATATCCTAGACGTTCAAGTTCTTGTAATTCTAATCTGTCTTGTTGATATACTAATTGCTTATCTTTAAATGTTACGTCTTCTACATTTGTTTTAAATGATACTGTATATGTATTAGCTGTCCAACGTGCTTCAAAGGTTACATCATTAGGTATATTCCAGATTCCACTTTCAATTTTAGTATCGTTATAGTACCAACCTTCAAATGTATATCCTTCGCGTGTTGTTGATGGCATAGTAAATTCGCTATCAAATAATGCTGAATCAAAATAACAAATAGTTCCCCCGTTAGTATTAAATGTAACTTCGTACATTTGAGGTATCCATAATGCTACAAGTGTTATACTTTCAGCTTTTGTCCATACTTTATTATTTAATTCAGATGCATCAACATAATTTATTGACCAACCTTCAAATATATATCCTGTTCGTTCTAAAATTGGTAATACTAATATGTCTTGTTCATATACTAACTGAATATCTTCAATTATTATATCTTCAAAATTGGTTTTAAATGATACTGTATATGTATTTGCTTTCCAACGTGCAACTAGTGTTACATTATCAGCAATATTCCATAAGCCAGTTTCAACCTTAGTATCATTAAAGTACCATCCTTCAAATGTATATCCTGTTAGTTCAAGATCTTGTAAAACTAGTGTATCTTGGTTAAATACTAAACTAATACTTTCAATTACTAAATCATCTACATTGGTTTCAAATGATACTGTGTATGTATTAGCTGTCCAACGTGCAACTAGTGTTACATCAGTTGCAATTGTCCAGATTCCACTTTCAATCTTAGTATCATTATAATACCATCCATTAAATGTATATCCTGTTAGTTCAAGATCTTGTAAAACTAGTGTATCTTGGTTATATACTAAATTAATATTTTCAATTACTAAATCATCTACATTGGTTTTAAAAGATACTGTGTATATATTAGCTGTCCAACGTGCTTCAAACGTTACATCATTAGGTATATTCCAGATTCCACTTTCGATTTTAGTATCATTATAGTACCATCCTTCAAATGTATATCCTTCGCGTGTTGTTAATGGCATAGTAAATTCGCTATCAAATAATGCTGAAACTGAAAAGCAATTTGTTCCTCCGTTAGCATTAAATGTAACTTCGTACATTTGAGGTATCCATAATGCTACAAGTGTTATACTTTCAGCTTTTGTCCATACTTTATTATTTAATTCAGATGCATCAACATAATTTATTGACCAACCTTTAAATTCATATCCAGGACGTTCTAGTGTTGGTAATACTAATATGTCTTGTTCATATACTAACTGAATATCTTCAATTATTATATCTTCAAAATTGGTTGTAAATGATACTGTATATGTATTTGCTTTCCAACGTGCAACTAGTGTTACATTATCAGCAATATTCCATAAGCCAGTTTCAACCTTAGTATCATTATAGTACCATCCTTCAAATGTATATCCTAAACGTTCAAGTTCTTGTAATTCTAATATATCTTGCTCATATACTAATTGTTTTTCCCTAAATGCCAGGTCTTCTATATTTGTTTTAAATGTTACTGTATAAGTATTAGCTGTCCAATGTGCAACTAGTGTTATATTTTCAGTATTTTTCCATACTTTATTATTTAATTCAGATGCATCAATATTATTTATTGTCCAACCTTCAAATGTATATCCTGTGCGTTCTAAAATTGGTAATACTAATATATCTTGTTCATATACTAGCTCAATATCATCTAGAACTATATTTTCAGCATTTGATTCAAATGATACTGTATATGTATTGGCTGTCCATTTTGCAACAAGTGTTACATTATCAGCAATTGCCCAAAGTCCATTTTCTACCTTTACATCATTATAATACCAACCTTCAAATGTATATCCTTCAAGCTGAGTTTCAGGTAATATAATTTCATCATCAAATGTTAAAATATATTTATCTTCTACTGAACTTCCTATATTACTATCAAACTCAACAGAATAATTAATTGCTTCCCATTCTGCAACTAAAATCATGTTTTCTGTAACTGAATAACCAATAAAATTCCAATCTTCACAAAGATATGTCCATTTTATAAAATTATAACCAACTCTAACTGGTTCAACAGGTTTATTTACCTTATATCCAGCTTCAATGATTTGATTGTCTTGATTTGTTCCACCCTTAGAATCAAATGTTACAGTATAATATACTTTATTTTGTAGACTACCACTTACTAAATCGTTAATCCATTCTTCTTCAGTACCAACATATTCAGGGTGTATTTTCTTATATATTTCATATGCTGAAAGACCAGCATCACCTTGATCACCTTTTTGTCCTTGTTCTCCTGGTTGTCCTTGTTCACCATCATTACCATTTGTAACATTGAATGTTATTGTTGTTCCATCAGTAAATGTTATTGTATATGTATCTACATTTCCATTGCTTGATGTCTTTTCAATTTTTAATATTCCATTCCCAGCATCACCTTGGTCACCTTTTGGTCCTTGTTCACCTGGTTGTCCTTGGTCACCATCATTACCATTTGTAACATTAAAAGTTACTGTTGTTCCATCAGTAAATGTTATTGTATATGTATCTACATTTCCATTGCTTGATGTCTTTTCAATTTTTAATATCCCATTCCCAGCATCACCTTGGTCACCTTTTGGTCCTTGTTCTCCTGGTTGTCCTTGTTCACCTGGTTGTCCTTGTTC